>CAYUMT010000018.1:0-7179 GCA_964446015.1 Hadarchaeota archaeon (SeqCode) | reverse complement strand
GGGCTTAGATACTATCCACACTACTTCTACTCGCCGATTTTAGGCAGAACCGAGCTGCTGAGCATGGACAGGCGGGATGAATCAAACATCGACGGCCTTTACAGGATCGGCGCGACGAAGGAGGAGATAGAGAAAATGGGGAGTTATGTGGTTACCGGGAACCTGCCGGTGATCGTCAGGGAATCCTTGCTACCCAAGCTCATTGACATGGGGGGGAGGGTTGTCAACAGTTCTAAAACGCTTTTTCCTCCTGGCATGATAGGTCCATTTTGCTTGGAGACGGTTTGCAGGGACGACTTAGAATTTGTGACCTTTGAAATCTCGGCCAGAATAGTTGCAGGGACAAACCTATACCCTCAAGGATCCCAGTACTCATGTTACCTTTTTGAAGAGCCTATGTCCACAGGAAGAAGAATCTCGAGGGAAATCAAGCTGGCTGTAGAAAATGAAAGGCTTGGGGACATAATCTATTAGCCCCAAATTTCTAACTGCTCCAAAAGTCTAATCTTTGAGCCGTCCAGCCGGTTAAAAACCAGAAAACAATATAAGACGCAAACCGTGGCCCCGCAACTGGCACCTTGAATGGTCACGTTATTAACGCCGAATCAAAGCTCTAGACCTAGCCCAGACCTTATCGCTTCAACTTCCTTTGGCTTGAGTCTTCGCGGATAATTGTAGATGGGGCCGCGTGGCGACTCATTATAGAACGGGCGGTTGCAACCTGGACACCCGGATGTGCGAAACGGTTCACCAGACTCGATTGTCCTATTTAGGACATCTCTATCGACACCAAAGTCTAAAATTCGGCCACCTTCGAAGCCCATACGTCCGGCACTTGACAGGTTTTCGAATATCAGAAATCTAGCGAGCTGTATCCTGTGATAGCTCGCGATATCGGGCTGGTGCATGTTGGATAGGGGAGTGCCAGCGATTGGGGTGAACGCGAATAGTGCCAAAGTGATACCCATGCCGTGCAAGAGCTGCATCGTCCTTACAATTTCCTCCTCACTCTCTCCCAACCCCGCTATTATGTGTGTCGAAACCCTGCCGCTAAAAACAGAATTTGCCTTTTCCAGAGCCTTTAGATGGCCTTCCCATGAGTATGGACCACCTTTAAAACGTTCAAAGAGCTCGGGTGTGGCAGCATCCAGCGCTATGCTGATCCTGTCGGCCCCAGCTTCCGCCAACCTTCGAATATCACCTGAATCCAGCGGTTGACATGATACGGATACCGGTAGGTTACTTGCCCTCCCCACTTTCGACACTATTTCAATGAGGTCGCCCACGACGCCTGGATAGTTGACCGCTTGAACACAAACCCGTTCAAACCCCTTTGAATTATTGTCGAACGCTCTGAGAACTTTACCAAAATCAAACTTGGGCCAGACAATGCGGGAGAGCATCTTTAGATCAGCCACGCTCCCTTGCGCCTGGGGGCAGAACCTACAATTTGCCCTGCAACGACCCTCGTTATGGGTTAAAAGATGTGCTGTCGTCAGGGGTGTGGTGAGTTGTCCGCGCCAGAGACCTAAAACAACTCCAGTACCGAATGCCACCCTGACATTGTCCACACAGGGCCTTCTTTCCAGAATGGTCTCACCCATGGGCGTTCCACTTCCCCAAGAGTTCTTCCGGTACAGCGCAGCATGAGTGTAAATACTTTACATTTAAGCCCATTGCGCGCGCGGCTTCGATTGTCCGCTCCCCCGGGATTTCGATTCGATCGATACCCGAGCGCAAAGCTTGAAGTTCTATTTCGTCTCGCCTGGCATCGCGCGGCCTCATGCATCCAAGCGCTAGCATTGCCATCGGGAACCTGAGTCGAGCATCCGCCACCAGTTCACCGACCACGGCGGGAGAAGGCCCAAAAACCCGCTCAAATTCAGTTCCAATTGTCGGCACGAGAACCAGCAGCACCAATTCCTTGGGTTCAATTTCAGCAGCTATTTGAAGTGCTTCCCGTTCGCCCTTCACCTCGCCAGCATGCAGGCCTATGCAGATGTGAGGCACGACGTGAGGGACATGGCGATTTAATGCGTGAAGAGAACTCCGATAGTCCTCGGCGGTCCTATCTACCCCGAGCACGAGCTTTATAGTTTCATCGGACCCTACAAGGTCAAAATCTGCCAAATCTACGCCAGCATGGCCCAGCTCGCGCGCGAGCCAGCTGGGCACCAGGCCTGTATGGGCGCTGATGAACAGACCCGTTTCACGCTTCACTCGCTCGATCGCGTCTAAAAAGGGCTCGAAGGATATGTAGCCATCGCTATTGTACCCACCGCTCAACAGCACGCCGCGAGCGCCGTTTGACGCGAGGTCGAGACAGGTAGAAAAGAGGGCATCTGGCGTGGTGCAGGGGACCATGCTTCGCAGATAGTGGCGGGAGCAGTGTTTGCAGCTAAGCGAACATGAATCACCTGTAATCGAGATCGTTGGAAAATTTGGATGTGGGTAACAACAATAGAAAGTGGGGTCGCGCCTCGCCTTTGCCAAGAATGCCTCCCTTTGAATCGCTCCCAAGTCCATTAAAACCACAGAGATTTACTTTTTTGTTGTTAATTAATGATAAGGGGCCTCGGAAATTTTAGTTCCCATCACGACCCCAACAAGTTGCAAAGCTATTTATCACTGTTATAGACTAAAATCGATAACTGTTTGGAAAAATTACCGCGAAGATTGAACCGTCCTCAGGAACTTTGAAAACATGGCTTGTGTTCGCATTGAAAGTATCACAGAACCAACTTGGCGGGGATCTAGCCGTGAAATCCTAAACCCGGGAGAGTAGCCAAAGGAAGTTGGAAATAATCTGGGGCCAAAATTCCACGTCTCTAAGAATTTTAATATCCAGAAAACCCCAATAACTGCCATTGCTAAAGATAATCCCCTTGAAACAGAAGACGGCAGCACCTGTACAGATTGACTAACCTCCGGTACCATGTTCTGCTCGGTTTGAAAACCGGAAACCCCTTCCCCTTGGGTAAGCTCGGGCGTTTGGTCTGAAGGAGACGATACTTCACTTGAATCGGCCACCTCGACTCCGATTAGATTTTCTGTCTGTTGATCATTCTCCTTGTCGTGTGGGTGCTGATTATCCACCCGAAGATCATTATCCTGCGATGAAACAGATTGGACTTTAACTTCCTCATGTAGGGTTTCGTTGACCTGTCCGCCCCCGCTGAAGGGCTGGGGCTCTTCCACATGAACCTCGTCTGGCTGGTCTACCCCTGCTGGCGTTTCTGGGTTAGGTTGTGGGTCTTCGACAGTTTGATCGTTTTCTATGGGGTTTTGATGTTGGTTATCTTGGTTATCTCCTGGAAAAGGATCAACAGGTGGTTCCTCCGACACTGAGTTTTCATCTGCCTGATTGTCCGTGGGTGGGGTGATGTAGTTTTCGCCATCCGGAACTTGGTTATCTTGATCTGGGACATTTGGTCCGTGCTTATCCTCTTTTGGTCCATGGTCTTTCGAACTGTTATCCGATATCTCATTGCCCTTGTTCTCCCGCGGGGTCTGTGGTTTTTCTTTATCCCCTTTATCGCTCTTAGCTGCAGCGAGTGGCGCGATGGAAATCAAAAACAGTAGGACTAACGCTACTGTTAACATTTTCAGTTGCCAACCGTTCAAGTGAATCTTCATCAGGGCTTTCATCTCAACCCCAATAGAAAGTGGCGGCTTCGTGGGCTTTTAAGGGGTAAAACTAAGGCAATTCTTTCGCTTAAAACCGAAATAAATATAAGCCCTATTTTACTGAAAATTTTTGGATTTATGTATGAAAAAATACTAAAAATATTTACACCAAAAAAGTTCTTACTAAGCTCAATTCTAATGGCCTAGAGAATAAAATCCTAGAACGGGGCGCTCATTTTTTCCTCAACCACCCCTCCGAGATGTACTTCTGACGAAGCTCTTGCGCCATCCCAAGTTCTTCTTCTGTAAGGTCGCCTTCTGAAAGTTCAATCCCCAGCTCATCCTTGAATCCATCCACCATAGCCTCTCTCACTTCATCTAAACTCGGCTTCTGACCTAGTTCACGCTCTATGGTCGTTACCCTTTCATAGACGGAAGCTATGAACTTGTCCGATATTTTTTCGGGACTGACCTTTAGAAGCTCGAACATCAGGCGGACATCTGGAGAAACAAGAACCGTCCCATGCTGCAGGACGGAGCCCCATCGCCTCGTCTGCGCGCTCCCTGAAATTTTCTTGCCGTTGACTTGGACGTCGTTGACCGGCTTGAACTCGGCCCGCAGGCCCAGCCTACCCAACCCGCGCGCAAGTCCGCCACAAATCAGACGGTATGACTCGATTATGTCGGCGGGAACCTCGCCCTGCCCACATACTACGCTATATGTGAGCTCCCCGTCATGATCGTGGAAGACCGAACCCCCGCCGGTTATCCTTCTCACGATATTTACGCCGCGACGCTTCGCTACTTCGGAGTCCACCTCTCGCTCCAAGCTCTGGAAGCAACCCATCGAGACCGCGGATGGAAGCCAACGCCAGAAGCGGATGGTGTTGGGGGACCTTCCGTTGGAGTTCAGCCTAAGCAGGGCTTCGTCGATTGCCATGCTCAAGTAAGCATCATCAATCCTTAGAGGAAGCAAGCGCCACTTCATTTAATCACCGACCGCCCTCATGATAGCCTCAACCCAGTGCTCGGGTTCCAGCATAGGCGTCTTAACTCCTGATGATTCATAAAAACCTTGGACGGCTTTGAGCAGCGCGCCCCTCTCTGCCTCGACACCCTCAAGTGCCCGCTCAAGCTTTTCGATTGCCTCTTCAGGGTACATGAAGAAGTCACCGCTGATAGAGATTCCCGAAATCCTTCTGCCCGACAGCTTCAACTCGACTTTTATAACGCCCTTTGGGGCCTTGAACTCTGCATATCCCAAAAAATTCACTCTCCACTACTTCCACTTAGTAAGAATCTCCTCCCTCCTAAAGGTGACCTTGCTGAGTAAAAACACCCCCGCGCTAGCCAGCGCCAACACCAGCCCCATGGCCAAGAGCGTCTGCCACACCAATGAGACGATTCCACCCATGAAAAGGAAATAGAACACAAGTATAGGCACTATGATCACCACGCTCAACTGCATCGCCGCACGAATGTCGCTCACCTTGGACGAGATGAACACACACCATGAGGTGGATAGAAGGCACACCAAAGGCGAGTAAACCACTAGGACCACCATTGAAACCAAGTTTGGTAAAATTAAGTAACCAAAGAGCGGGAAAGTTAGCACGTCGACAATCACGACAAATATCACGAAAGAAACAACGGCCGCTGCCATAGCCGGCAAGAAGGCGCCCAACCCCTTCCCAAGTAAAAGCTCGATGTCACTAGTTGGGGTGGCGAGCAACGGCTCGAGCTGTTTGTTGATCTTCTCACCGACAAAGGTGTATGACGCTATAAACGAGGGGATGGCCGCTGGCAAGAACATGAACATGATAGCGGTCATGTTGACCAATCCCAGCACGATTGCCTGCTTCGGGTCCATCCCCGGCGGAACGAACGGTGGCGGGTTCCCAATCTGAGGAATCGCGCCAGACACTATCGGGTAAATCGATGAAAAGGGCAGAAATACGGCAAAAATTAGGGGCATTCCAATTAGGCCGAAGAGGACGTACCTGTGTTCCCGCGCGCTTGCCATGTCCTTCTTAGCTATCTCCCAGATCCTATCCAGTCTCATGTTCCCTCACCAACCTCAGATATGTCTCCTCAAGTGCATTGGCGGCACGCGTGACGTAGCGAACCTTTCCGCCGTGCTTCACCGCTGTCTCAACTATCAAGGGATTAGCCGTCTCAGGGTCATCAACCTCAATCAAAAGCTTGTTATCTACAATCTCGACTCCCTTAACCTGCCCCACTTTACGGACCGCATCCGCGATCTCCTTACTTGCGTTTTCGAGGTGGACCTCAGTCCTGCTTGGACCGAACTTCCGCTCCAGCTCACTTGGTGAGCCGATCGCTACCAACTTTGTGCTCAATATGGCCACGCGGTCGCAGAGCCTTTCGGCCTCGTAGAGGTTGTGTGTACATAGGAAAATTGTCCTTCGCTCTTGCTTGAGCTCTAGAATGAAATCCCGAACCACCTTGGCGGACTCGGGCGAAAGTGCCGCGGTGGGTTCGTCCAAAAATAGAACCTCGGGCTCGTGCACCATCGATCTCACTATCGCAATCTTCTGTCGCATGCCCTTCGAAAATGTCCCGACCGGGTCATTTCTCCTATCCCAAAGGTCGAGCATCTTCAGAAATCTCTCGATGTTATCATCACGCTTTTGTTTAGGCACTCCGTAAAGTTTTGCGTAAAAGTCTAGATTTCGATGCGCGCTAAGTTCGTCGTACAGCCCTGGCGACTCTGGTAAAAGCCCCACTATCTCCCTTATCTTCAGCTCGTCCTTGCCCACCTCGTGTCCCCCTACGAAAGCCCTTCCCGAGGTCGGCCTAATCAAGCATGACAACATTCGAACGGTTGTAGTTTTACCAGCGCCGTTTGGACCAAGCAGGCCAAAGATCTCTCCTTTCCCCACCTCGAAGGATAGGTTGTCTACCGCCACAAGTCCATCGAAATTACGAGTCAATCCCTCGGCCCTGATCATCTATCCAGCTCCTTTTTCCAAGCATTTACCATTTCCTTTGAGAGATCGCAGAGGATTATCTCCTGAAGCGAACTTAAAACTTCACTTAAATCCGTTATAGCTTTCACCATCACCCGCGCGGCATCCTCAAATGAAACTCCACCGACTCCCGTCCCCATGCCGGGCAAAACGATGCTCATAGCGCCCGCCCCGTCGGCCGCCATGAGAGATGCGACGGTCGCGCGGTAGACATTCTCACCCGTCGTGTTCATCGCAGGGCACTCCATAGTGGGAGCATGAACCACCCACCTTGCCCTGAGCTTCCCCGCATTTGTCAAAATTGCCCTACCGACGGGCACGGGGGCTTGGCCAATTGCCTCTCGCTCGATTTCCCCACCGCCTGCACGCTTCAACGCCCCGGCCGCTCCACCACCCATATGCATCTGGCTATTCGCCGGATTGCATATGGCGTCGGCCTTCTGCTTGGTCAAATCTCCCTGCCTGACCTCGACCTTCAGCTTGCCTAGCTTAATCATAGCTCTCATGAAAATTTCACGTCATTCCCTTTTACGTGCTCCCTTTATTGTTATATTTATAACAA
>CAYUMT010000017.1:0-24596 GCA_964446015.1 Hadarchaeota archaeon (SeqCode) | reverse complement strand
CCGAGCAGTACCTCCGCGACCCTGACCCTGGGCGGGGATGCGCGGAGTATTCTGGAGAACTCCTCCTGCGACGGGACCTGCTCGTTCTCTATGGTCGGCGTGGCGTTCGGGTCAGTGATCTTAATTCTCCGCGTCAGGACGATGTCGTGGTACCTGAGCAGGGACCTGACCGCTTTCAGCAGTCCGGTGATGTAGCCCGGTGCCTTGTGCCCCGATTCGAGCTCGGCGACCATGTCCTCGAGGCAGTCCTGAAAGCGTGCCGGGTTCTTCGCCTTCTCCAGGAGCACCTGTGGAGCCATGCCGAGCAACTCGCATGCTTTGCCGAGCCTCCTGAGGTAGACGTCGGCCGTGACCGGGCTCCCCCGATGGAGGTTGGCCAGCCACCTCCTCACCACGGGGTCGTTCATCGTGCCCAGGTACTTGGTTCCTTTTTTCGCCATAGGTCTCACCACGGGGGCCATAATTGCGCCGCCGCTTTTACGGACTTACACCTAACAAGAGGCGGGCCCGGTGGGATTCGAACCCACGATGTGCAGCTTTCCTCGCTTGGATAGAAGGCTTACGGGTGTTTCCACTTGCCGCCTTATCCGAGCTAGGCCACGGGCCCAAGTTAACTAACGCGTCAAGATTTAATATTTCCGCGACGATGAGTGTCTGAGGATAATGACGAAATTGTTTGGGACTTTTGGTATAAGGGGAATCGCAAACGAGGAGTTGACGCCCAACTTAGCGCTTAGGCTAGGCCTCGCGCTTGCGACCCACCTTGGCGGAGAGGGCAAAGTGGCTGTCGGGAGGGATAATCGAACCTCTGGTGAGATGCTCGAGCAAGCGCTTATAGCTGGTTTGACATCAGGCGGCTGTGATGTCATAAAATTAGGGCTGACCCCAACTCCAGCTCTTTCCTTCGCCGTGAGGCACTTCTCCTGCGACGCCGGCATAATCATCACGGCCTCGCACAACCCCGCCGAATACAACGGGATAAAGTTCTGGGATAGCGAGGGGGCGGGCTTCGTACGCAAGCGGGAAAGGGAGATTGAGAGCATCGTGGACAGGGGGGGCAAGCAGGTGGGTTGGCGTCAGATAGGCCGGGTCGAAGTTGCTGATGTCATAGATCCATACTCGTACTCAGTGTTGGAGCGCTTACGAATGCTCAGACAAAAGTTGAAGGTAGTCGTAGACTGCGCAAACGCGGTTGGTAGCTTGGTTACACCTCGGTTATTGCAGGAGCTCGGCTGTGAGGTAGTACAGATGAACTCCCAACTCGATGGCACGTTTCCAGGGCGCAAGCTCGAGCCCGTGCCTGAGAATCTCGGAGGGCTCGCTAAGGCAGTGGTGGAGTGCAAGGCGGACTTGGGGATAGCCCATGACGGCGACGCTGACAGGACCGTGGTGGTAGATGAAAACGGGCAGATTTTGACAGGTGACCGAGTTTTCGCAACAGTCGCACTCCATTATCTACGCGGATGTGAGCGGCCCAGAATTGTGACCACGGTAGCGACGAGCTCCGTGATGAATGACGTCGCGGCTAAACTCGGAGGAGAAATAGTGCGCACGAAGGTAGGTGAGCCGGAAATAGTGGGAGAGTTCAGAAAGGTGGGTGGAAACATAGGCGGCGAGGAGAACGGGGGCGTGATCTTCTTCGATTGGCTGCCCTGCCGCGACGGGATAATGACCGCTGTCAAATACGTGGAGGCGCTTGACGAAAGCGGGATGAGGGCCTCCGAGCTGAACGCATCGCTGCCTCTCTACTATCAGTTCAAGGAGCGAGCAAAATGTCCCGACAAACTAAAAACGAGGGTCCTTTGCGACTTGACTAAACGCTTTTCTAAGTTTAAGCCAGATCGGACGGACGGACTGCGCGTGAACTTCGAGGATGGTTGGCTGCTTTTACGACCATCTGGGACGGAGCCGATATTCAGGTGCTTCGCGGAGGCCCGTGAAGCCAAGCGGGCGGGGGAGCTGGTTAGAACCGGGATGAAGGAGCTAAAAGCATCGATAAAGAGGCTTAGGAAGTAAATTTTATCACATCTTCAGAGCAAACCTCTTTCACTTGACGTGTATTCCCCAACAACGTTAATCTCCGTCCCGCATTTTGGACACCGCTTCCCCTTGAGCGCGTACTTCTCAACACCGAAGCCATAGCGCTCTATGAGAAGCTCGCCACATTTATGACAGTGGGTGTTGTCCCCTGCGTGTCCTGGTACATTGCCTATATAGATATAGTGCAGCCCCTCTTCCTTCGCGATTTTTAGAGCCAGCTCCAAAGTCTTGACCGGGGTGGACTCCCTGTCTGTCAGCTTGTATTGTGGGTAGAAGCGGCTGAAATGCGTCGGGACGCCAGGGCCGAGTTTGTCCACCTCCCATCGACAGAAATTCCGGATTTCCTCTGGGTCATCATTTTCCCTCGGGATGACAAGATATGTGGTTTCAAGGTGCACCCCCTTTTCGACCATCCACTCGCAGGCATCCAGGACCGGCTTGATCCCCTTAGCTCGGCAGATCCTGCGGTAGAAGTCATCGGTGAAAGCCTTGACATCCACGTTGGCGGCATCCAAGTAGGTACGAATTTCCTCCAAAGCTTCAATTGATATGTAACCGTTGCTCACGTAGACATTGTAAAGCCCCTCCCGATGGGCCAGCTTGCCAACATCATAGCTATATTCCCACCAGATGGCCGGCTCGCTGTATGTGTGGGCGATTCCTTGGCAGTTATAACGCTTTGTTAGCTCAATCAGGTGTTCTGGGGAGATGTCCTGAGTTGGGATGTCCTCAACGCTGGCCTGAGATATCGTCCAGTTCTGACAGTGATTACATGAGAAGTTACACCCGGGCGCTGCAATCGAAAATACATCGCTCCCGGGCCAGAAGTGATAAAGGGGCTTTTTCTCTATGGGGTCGACCGCCATCGACACGATCGAGCCATAGACAAGTGAGTAGAGCTCACCGCCTTCGTTTTTTCTGGCGCGGCATATGCCCACCTTGCCGGATGCTATCACGCATTGATGGGGGCAAAGCCGGCACTTCACCTTTTGGTCGGATAACTTCTCCCAAAACCTAGCTAGCTTTTTCATGCGAGACCCGGCACATTAATTTCTGCTTCTCGAACCTTAAGTTTGTTCAGCTTTCTACCACATCCTAAAGAAACGACTACCCAAGTTTTCCGGCTTATAAACAGCTCCCTCCCAAAGACCCAATGGGAAAAGTTGAAGGAAGCCGATGGTACGCCGGAATATTATTATACTGATTTATACGAGTTATACAATAGTGAGGCGCACATGAAAAGAGTGGTTTACCCAGTTGATCTCACCGGCAACATTAAGGAATTGAACACCATCACGGAAAAGCTCAGGATTTCTAAAGCGGATGCGATAAGGGAGGCGATAAAACACTACGCAGAATACCTCCAAGGGTTAGAGGTCGTGACCTACCGTGAGGTTACCAAAGAACAGGCAAAAACGGAAATCCAGCGGTATTTGAAGGGCAAGAGCCGCGTTAGGGCGGATGAGATAAGTGATACTCTACAGATAGACTTTGATCTCGTAAACAAAGTGCTGTTAGAGCTTTGGGAGGAGGGCTGGATTGAACCGGAGCGATAGGATAGAGGCCGAGAAGATAAGGTGCGTGGGTAGGCACATCACCAAGCCTAGGATGATCCAGTGGAGCTCGCGACACCGGGCTATAGAGATATTCGTAGACGGGCGGCCAGCGGTGGCTGAAGTTGTCAGGACATGGCGAGTGCTGAAATGATAGCAAGTATTGGGTTTGTTCTATTGGAGGAATGAACCAAAAAGACTGAGCGCATGTTGTAGAATTTAGTAAATGACCTTCGTTTATTTAGGTGACGGCAGCTTTTTCAAAATTCTTTCATTGAGGTTGTTATTGCCTCGATTTTGGACTTTCCATAACCTTTTCGATAGTTACTCTGAGCTACCAAAAGAGGAGCATGTGATTTGCTAGAGTTGTATAAATCGATTTTCAATATCCCAAGTGTACCAACTACATGGTTTAGGCATTTTTGGCCTTATCTTAGCTAACTAGAACTGGTTCAAAACCAATCGCGAATCCTCTTTTGTCAACTCGCAATTTTTAATATCCCCTATGATACCTTCCAAGTGATCGACGAACTCATTCATACCCATCGCTACACTCATTTAATCAAACCCCGATAACGATTCAAAGTTTAACTCTTAACCTTTTCATATAGCGGCGAAGATATCAAGTGGGGTCTCGATGACTGAGAAACAAAGGGAGATTGAGCGCAGCGCTGAGGAGATCGTCCAGTCATTCGTGAAGGACGCCAAGGAGCTGCCTGAACTCAAGGAGACGTATTACAGTCAAGAGGCCTACAACGTCGTCCGTCCGGATGGTAAGCCGATGGCTGCTAAAGAGCGAGCTGAATTCAGAGAGCATTTCATTTCTAACATGCCAAGCTCGGACGAAAAGGGCAACCTAAGGGTGGAGGTGGCGAAGTGGTCAGCGAAACGCTAGATAAAATCAAATCGATCCGTAGCGGGGAGCTTTCAGCCGCCGAAAATGTACAGCGAGCGCTGGAACGAATCGAGAAGGACGACAAACGAATAAACTCCTTCTTGGAAGTAAACCCCAAAGCACTGGCTGAAGCCGAGGCAGTCGATCGCAGGGTCAGGCGAGGTGAAAGGGTCGGTAGGCTGGCTGGGTTAACAATCGGGGTCAAGTCAAACATAAACGTGCTTGGACTCAGGGCCAGTTGTGCTTCGCGGACTCTGGAGGACTACGTGTCAACCTACGACGCCGATGTCGTCAAGCGGGTGCGTGCAGAGGATGCCATCATAATCGGCATAAACAACATGGACGAGTTCGCGTGCGGCTCGAGCGGAGAATCCAGCGCATTCGGACCAACTGAAAATCCGGCGGCACCTGGTCACATACCTGGGGGATCTAGCAGCGGTGCTGGAGCAGCAGTTGCCGCAGGGTTATGTGACATATGTCTTGGCACAGACACCGGGGGCTCAATCAGGAATCCCTCAAGCCATTGCGGTGTTGTGGGGATCAAGCCAACTTATGGTCTAGTCCCTAGGCAGGGGCTAATCGATTTGGGCATGAGTTTGGATCAGATCGGTCCAGTTGCGCCCGATGTTGACGGGACGGCCGTGCTCCTGGAAACAATAGCCGGAAGTGCCCAAAATGAGTGCGTGATGCTCGACGTTGACAAGGTCGAATATTCTGAAAAAATTTTTACTGATGGGTTGAAGGGGATGAAGGTCGGCGTCAGTAAAAAGTTCGCAGAGCTAACGGACCCATCGATAATGAAGGTCATAGACCGATCAGTCGAAAAGCTACACGACCTTGGCGCAGAAATATTGGAGGTGGAACTGACTAACTTGGAGCGCGGTTTGTCAGCTTATTATCTAATCGTTTCGGTGGAGTTCTTTTCTGCCACAAGGAAGTTTGACGGGCGAAAGTACGGCAAACGTATCGAGGATGTCTGTGGGGAAGAGGTGCTCCGCAGAATAATCCGAGGACGATACATAAGCCAAAAGGAGTATCGTGGCAAGTACTACCAGCGGGCCCTGCAGGTGAGGACGCTTATCAGACACGAGCTGATGGAGGCGCTGAAGAGCGTTGATGTTATAGTGGGTCCCACCGTACCCAAGCTTCCGCACAAGCAGGGGATGAAACTCACTGCGATGGAAATGTACGCTTATGACTACCTAACTGTCCCAGCAAACCTGGCGGGGATCTGCGCCGGAGTATTCAAAGCTGGCGACGTAAACGGGATACCCATTGGACTTCAAGTTCAGGGCAAAGTGCTCGGGGAGCTTGAGATGCTCAAAGTCATGCGGGCTCTGGAGGTCGCTAAATGAAGATTAAGATTGGATTTGAGATGCACCAGCAGATAGCGACCGAGCGCAAGATGTACTGCAACTGCCCGACAAACTATCAAGACGTCCCTCCAAACACCAACGTGTGTCCGATTTGTACGGGGATGCCGGGATCAAAGCCGCTTCCTCCCAACGAGCGAGCGGTCAACGCGGCAATCGAAATTGCATTAATGCTCGGGTGTAAAGTAATTACAGACCAAACCGTATTCGTCCAAAGAAAGCACTACGACTACCCAGATCTCCCATCAGGTTACCAGCGGACAAGCCTACCCATCGCCCGCGACGGTGAGCTGCAGGGCGTGCGGATTCGTGAGATACACCTTGAGGAAGATCCCGGACAGTATGACCCCGTTGCCGGTACCGTGGACTACAATCGGTCCGGAATTCCACTTGTCGAGATAGTAACTGAACCGGATCTCAAGTCGCCAGAGGATGCTCGAAAATTCCTGCGCGCTCTCATCCGAGTGCTGGAATATACTGGAAAGGTCAGACCGGAGGCTGGAGGGGCTATGCGAACCGATGTCAACATTTCGCTAGAAGGGGGCGGAAGGGTCGAGGTGAAGAACATCAACTCTGTGAAAGGCGCCTACAGGGCGCTGAAGTTCGAAATCATGCGACAGAGGGAGAAGCTCAAGCGCGGCGAGGTTGTCGTGCGGGAGACCAGGGCCTTTCTGGAGAGCCAGATGGTTACCGTTCCTATGCGTGAAAAGGAGACGGAGGAGGACTATCGTTACATCCCGGATCCGGACATCTACCCGTTAATAATAGAAAAGGCGAGGGTCAAGGATTTGGAATCACGCATAGTCGAAGCCCCACATCTTCGAGAGGCGCGTCTTGTCAAGCAATATAATATCTCAAATGCGGCGGCCGAGGTCATAGTGAGCGAGCGCGAGCTGGCCGACCTTTATGAGGCGGTGGCGAGCGAGGTCGACCCGAAATTGGCGGCGACATGGTTCCGAACTAAGCTTAAGAAAGTGCTCAACTATATGAAGATCCGCGCGGTCGATGTCGAATTCACGTCAAGACAACTTGCGGATCTGCTTAAGATGGTGAAATCCAAACGCATAACTCCCGAACATGGGGAGCTTGTGCTTCGCGAACTTGCCAAGGAACCAGCTGACCCTGAGAAGATAATTTTGAATCTTGGTCTTGTTGGTCTTGAGAAATCGGAGCTCCGAAAGGCTTTGGTTAAAGCAATCGAAGAAAACCCGCGGGCAGTCGAGGACTACATGGGCGGCCGAAAGGAGGCCCTCAACTTCCTCGCGGGCAAAGTTATGAAGCTCACCCGCGGAAGAGCGGATCCAAGAGAGATCTCAAAACTCCTTCGTGGAAAACTCAAGAGCAAGCAAAAAAGGTGAGTAACCCTCTATCCGTACATCTTTTCCGGGCTTACACCAAAGCCTGGAATCTCTGCAACTCTGCTCGGAGGCAGAACTTTCTTTACTGCCGTGAGGAAGTCCAACTGAGTCACCTGGTTTCTATCATCCCTTATCGCGAACATTCCTGCCTCGGTGCAGATAGACTTTATATCAGCTCCGGTTGCCCTGTCGGTCAGTTTGGCCAAGGCTTTCAGGTCGACGTTTTTGGAGAGGTTCATTTTCGAGGTGTGAATTTTGAATATCGCGCGCCTTGCTGGCTCGTTTGGAAGCGGGAAGTTAATCAACCTGTCAAAACGGCCTGGACGAAGAAGAGCCTGGTCAAGGATGTCTGGACGGTTGGTTGCCGCCAGTATTCTCACGTCGCCCCTTGGATTGAACCCATCTATCTCAGCCAACAGCTGCATCAGGGTGCGGTGGACTTCCCTGTCTCCGCTGGTTGAGACGTCCATTCTACGTGCCCCGATTGCATCGAGTTCATCGACGAAGACTATCGTGGGCGCCTTCTCGCGGGCAAGTTCGAATAGTTCACGAACTATCCTTGCCCCTTCCCCGATGTACTTATGCACTAGCTCGGACCCGATAACTCTCATGAAAGTCGCCTTTGTTTCGTGGGCGACTGCTCGGGCCAGCAGGGTCTTACCGGTACCTGGTACACCGTACAACAAAACTCCTTTAGGAGGTTCTATGCCTACCTTGGTGAAAAGATCACCCTTCAGGAGGGGCAATTCCACCGTCTCCCTAATTTCCCTTGTCTGCTCTTCTAACCCCCCAACATCAGAGTAGCTGACATCTGGGGCCTCATCTATTTCCATTCCCAAAACCAAGGGATCCTTCTTAGAGGGCAGTATCTCCACAATGCTGAGGGTCCGTTGGTTGAGTGCGACTCTTACTCCAGGTTTTAGGTCATCGGGCTTTATGAACTGTGAAGATGTGACCACAAAGTGTGGTCCAGCGGTGCTGCGAACTATGGCGCGGCCGTCTTCGAGCATATCGATCAAAGTCGCAGCGACCAGCGGCGGGGCCCTCATGCGTTCAAACTCAGCGCGTAGGCTCTGGAACTCTCTATCTATTTTTAGGTACTGGCCTTCCAACGCGCGTTTTTCATGTTCTAGGTCGCGTATGCGGCGCTCGAGACCCTGTATGTAATCGGCGACGTATGACTCGTCGAACGAGCTATCCTTAGGCTTAGCGGAATCTGACAAATTCCATCCCTGTGTATAATTTAAAAAGCACCTAATAAACTTTTAGTGGAAATGGAGGTTGTGGTTTAATAAGATAACTCAATTATTAAAGTAGATTTTATGACATGGAAAAATTGGAGGCGCATTGCCGGCGTTTCAGCGGTCTTCTGCTCAATCGCATTTTCCCTGATAGCCTTCTTCTTAATAGTGGATTTTGATCGTGATGGTCTAAAAACCTTGGATGAAATGTTATTAGGTACAAGTGTTTTCAACCCCGATACCGACGGCGACGATTTAAACGATGGGGTGGAGGTTCACGACTACAAAACCAACCCTCTGTCAACAGATACCGACGAGGACGGGCTTTGGGATGGAGCAGAAGTCCTTGGGAGTTGGCATACATTTGGGCTGAAATCTAGACCCGGCGATGGGATAAATTACGGCTGGACTTGGATTCTCGAGCATGAGATTTGGGACGGCGCAAACTTTCAGAAATATTACTCGTGGCCCGGGACCAGTTGGAACTGGCCGTACAGTGGTGAAAACATTTTGAGGGAAAATGGCCTTGTACATTTAACTTCAAACCCGCTGTCGATCGATACAGATGGCGATGGGATGAATGATATGGTGGAGTACGAAATAGGTACCAATCCAAGGAGCGTGGACACCGACAACGATGGCTTGGAAGATATGGCCGAGGTCAAGACGAACAAAATGATCCCAATTTTTTACGACACCGATGGTGACCTGCTTGGCGATGGGGAAGAGATCGACAAATACTCAACAGATCCATTGAACTGGGACACCGACTACGACCACCTCAGCGATGGTGTAGAGCTGAAGGGGTACGATGTAGACGGCGATGGAACTATCGACGTGAATTTTCCAGCGTTTGGGGCAAATCCTCGCGTCAGAGATATCTTTGTTGAAGTTGACTGGATGCCAGGCGCGAGAACTCTTGAGAGCTACTCCAAAGGAAAATTAATTGAAGCCTTTGCACAGCACGGTATGGTTTTACATATTGACCAGGGGGAACTTGGTGGTGGTTCGGAGACCAAGGAAAGTGTGGATATCCTTTATGACAATAAAGACGGCTCCATGGATGATTTCAATGATTTTAGGCAAAAGTATTTCACAGCTTCTAGGCGTGGTATATTTTTCTGGTGTTTGATTACCAACAGCGAAACCTACGCATATGGACAACAGGTCGGGGGATTTAACATTGGAGATAGCTTCACTTTGTCCGGGAAATGGTCGTCCGACGCTACCATGGGGTCAGCATTCATGCACGAACTTGGACACGCGCTCGGTTTGGATAATAGCATCTTTGACGGCATAGATTCTGAAAAATACAGCTTTAACAGGTATGGAAGTGTTATGAATTATAACGCTCCTTTTTTCAAGGGGGGCGAGTTTTACGATTATTCGAATGGACCTCCCTTTAACGACTGGGCACATTTAAACTTCAATTATTTGTCGGGCAGGGTTACAACAAAATGAATATTTTAGTCCCTACCAGTATTTTTTGACCACGCGTCAAGGTTTAAATGATAATTATGCGCGTAGTGCTTGTCGAACGCAGATCTCATGGGGAGCAATCCCGTCTAGATGAACTTAATGCTTTGGCTAGGACGCTTGATTTCGAAGTGGCCGCTGTCCTACAACAAGTGCGCGAACCTGACCCCGCCTACCAGATAGGCAAGGGTAAGGCCAAAGAACTGGCGGAGCTTGTGAAAGAGAACGCAGCACAGCGCGTTATCTTCGGCAATCAGCTCACGCCTTCTCAAGCATTTAAGTTATCGCGCCTGTCGGGCGTTGAGGTTGTGGACAAGTTCCAGATTGTGCTTGAGATTTTTGCGATGAGGGCAGGATCACCGGAGGCCAAGCTCCAGATAGAGTACGCCAAGCTGAGCTACGAGTTGCCAAGAATTCGCGAACAGGTCCGTACTTTGCTGTCAGTTGAGCAACCAGGTCTAATGGGTGGTGGTGAGTATGAGGTCAAAGTTCACTATGACATGGTCAAACGTAAGCTGGCAAACCTGCGCAAAAAGCTGAAGTCGGTGGAGAGAAGCAGAGAACAGAGAAGAAAGTTCAGGCGTAAGCGCGGATTTAAGCTAGTTGCTCTGGCAGGCTATACGAACTCTGGGAAGTCCACCCTCCTGAACGCGCTTACTGTTGCGAAGGCCGAAGTTGACGACATGTATTTCACCACCCTGATGCCTAGGACTCGCGCAATCAAGGCGAGTCCAAAAATACTTCTCACAGACACAGTAGGCTTCATTGATGGACTGCCGCCACGGCTAATCGAGGCTTTCAAGGCCACCCTTGAGGAAATTTATCTTGCTGATTTGGTAGTGCTGCTCGTGGATGTTTCAGATGCAGTCCCTGAATTAATCCGTAAGTTTAGGACCTCACAGGAAATCCTCGCAGATTATCCGGTAAAGATAATCACCGCTTTGAATAAAGTGGACCTCGTAACTCAAGATGAGCTGCAACGTAAAATGGAAGTTTTAGAGAGCCCAACGTCCACACTGGTGCCAATTTCAGCCGTTAAGGGCACCAATTTTGACTCGCTTATAGAGGTAATACGCAGAAATGCTTAATTTGTCGTGGTTCGGATGTACGCACATCAACGTTGTTTACTCGATGACTTGCACAGTATATCTTAATTCGACCATTCGAAATAGAGTTTAAATGGACAAAAAACATCGCAGTATTGCGTTTTGGGATAAAGATGTCTAGTATAGTCGTCTTAAGGATGGGGCATAGGCCATGGCGGGACAAGCGCGTTACCACTCACGTGGGGCTTGTGGCTAGGGCATTCGGTGCGGACGGAATGATAGTCGCAGACACCAAGGATGCCGGGATTGAGAAAAGTATTGAAAAAGTTGTGGACGTTTGGGGTGGCCCCTTTTTCGTCAAAACCGGTGAGCCTTGGGAAACGGCAATAAAAAAATGGCATTTAACGGGTGGTCTGGTGGTCCACTTGACGATGTATGGTATTTCGCTTGATGAGACCATTGAACGGGTCAGAGATAATGATCTACTCGTAGTCGTAGGAGCAGAGAAAATGCCGAGCGAAATTTTCGCTGTTGCCGATTTAAACGTCGCAGTAGGTCATCAGCCACATTCTGAGGTTGCCGCCCTTGCTATTTTCCTGGATAGGGTTTTAAAAGGCTCTGAAATTAAAAAAGAGTTTAAAAACGTAAAATTAAAGATAATTCCATCAGAAAGAGATAAGAAAGCAAAAAAAAATGGCATAAAAATGCTTATTACTCATTTTATTTCGACGTTAGCCTTATTTACAAGTTATTGACATAAAGACCTAGAGGTCAATAACTGTTGTTATAGGCGATTTAATGGTCAAGGCTAAGTCAAAGAAGAGAAAATCAGTTAAAAAAGTTCAAAAAAGGTCACGAAAACCTGCAGTTAAAAAGGCCCCTAAAAAGGTAAAGGTAGTGGAAAAGAAGGCCGTTGAGACGGTTGAGGTCAAGCTAAATCTATTAAAAGATCCAATCTTAATTCAGCTACTAAAACAAACTGCAGGCGACAACGGATATACTGTGGCAAGGACAATTGCAGAGGAAGAATTGACCGACGACGAGATAGCGAAGAGGACTGGTATAAGGTTGAATCTCGTTAGGAGGATCTTGTATGACCTCTATGACAATCGAGTGGTGAGCTACCGTAGAATCCGTGACGAAAGCAGTGGTTGGTATATCTATTACTGGAAGGTGGAGCCGAGCCGTGCGCTTAGCTACGTCAACACGAATCGCCGCCTTCTTCTGCAAAAGCTTGAGGAGCAGCTCGAACACGAGAGGAGCACGATGTTCTTCAGCTGCAACGACGGATGCCCAAAGGTGTCCTACGATCGAGCAGTGGAAAGCGACTTCAAGTGCACTATGTGCAAGGGGAAGTTGCAGCCATATGACAACTCAGGCGTCATAACGTCACTTGAGCGAAAGGTGCAGGCGATCCGACAGCAACTTATGAGGAGCTAATTTTTCCTTCAATGGTCTTAACAAGTTAAACTTCACAATGTTTTAATAAATTGTACAACATTTCTCCGCCCATTTCTTCCTTATAAGCGACCTCTACGCAAAGCCTTGACGGGAAAGTACGATTGAAATGGATAGTTTAACCGTTGCCCGCGTCCTAAAATTTATAGAACCGGGGCCAGTGGACAAAAATTAGGCGATCAAGATGAGATCTGGGAGACTCGGGATCGTATGCGACGTTAGCGCGCTTGACGAGAGAGCGAGCTTTGAGCGCGCTCGGCAGCTGACGGATGGTGGAGAGGTCTACCTTCCATCAGCGACATACAGCTGGCTGGCGCGTGACAAGCTTATATCCGTGCGGGGAAGGCTGCTCAGCTACAGCCTGCTTAGTCAATTCGTGCAGGATGGGAAATTGATCGTGGTCTACCTTCCGGAGCTTTTAGACGAAATCTCAAGAAGGTTGCTCTTTGCGGTAGAGCGCGGTCTTCCCCTGACCGACCTCAGGGCTTTGATGTTAGCCGCGCACCTACAGCTGCCACTGCTGACGTTCAGCGACGAACTTATGGACCGCTTAAATAACCATGTCGGAATAAGGACGCTATTGGAGATGGAATCTCATGCTGACCAGATTTCGTTACTCAAGGTGCTAGGTTTATACTCAGATCTGGCAGGTGAGGTGGGAGGATGCTTAAACAAATGTCTAAGTGGAGGAGATGATTTCGATACATTGATTGAAACGGTCATGGGGCAGAACCTAGAAACTACACGAAACAGGATAATAACCGGAAGGTTAGGCAAAGCGTCTTCAAACCCGGGAAAACTGAAGCTCAGGTATATTGTTTGGGACATTATGCCAATCTTGCGCGAGTACCTCGAGCAACATATCATCCAGCGTGAAGCCGTGCTATATCTTTGCGAGCGGGCCATCCTTTTAATTGCGAGCCCTATGGATAGATAAAAAATCCGATTTTACCTCGTCACATAAATGCCTTAGCATCCTCGTTGTCCCTTAAGGTTCTCATCTCAAAATCTCTAGCTGTTTCCTCGACGCCAGCTGCATGTGCCGATTCCCGTGATCGTCTCCGTCTAACCTTTATGAAAATTGGATGGTTCACAGCCTCCCCCACTATCAGCGCCTCACCGACGGGTAACGAGGAAATCATGTCGGCGACCTCCCCAGTTATTGCCTCGGATGACTGTTTGATATGCTCAAGGTCATATGGATTCGTTATTCGCAGTATAATGTTGGTGTTGGCCTGTGATAGAATCGTGGTCGAGAGCCTCACGGGGCGCTGAGATATTAGCATCAGCGAGGCGTAGAACTTACGGCCCTCTCTGGCGATAGTTTCTAGTATCGACCTCGAGATTGCTGCCTCTTTTGAGTCACCAGATGGACAGAATTGATGGGCTTCTTCGAGACAAAGCACGAACGGCGGCACGCGGTTCCGCTTGCGCGCGTTGAAAAGCCTTCGGGCAGCGTAAGACAGAAGAATTTGTTTTTTGCGTAAGCTCGTCATGTCACCCATATCCACTACCAATGCCCTACCCGGACCAACCGCGTGCTCCCAGTTGGGGTTTTCTGCGCGGTCAAATATCCTGAGTGACTGAAGGTCGTTGAGCCAGCCAACCAGGGCAATCTGGAGTTGCTTGTGAATATCCACATTTCCTTCAACGGATGTTATGATTTCATTCAGGTCAAATGGTCCCTTGCCTGCTCGCATCTCTAAACGTAATCCTTCGAGTACTCGCTGTAGTTCCCTCAATTGCACTCCCGACATCTCCGGCAAGAACTCCATAAACTGATATGGGCTCAAATTGGGAACTCCTATCCTTAGCTCATCTCCCTTTATAACGGTCACGCGGCCGGAATAATCTCGGACATCTGCCAATCCCATATATTCGCCGTGTACATCCACAATTATGACGGCTGGCCGCCCATTCTTTGGCTGACGATTTAAAAGCTCCTCAACTACCACAGATGCAAGGTGAGATTTTCCCGCGCCGCTCATGGCCAACACTGCCACATGCTTTCGCAACAACTTCGTGAGGTCGAGCTTAACCGGTAAATCGTGATGCTCAAGCTTGCCCAGCTCCACTCCCTCATCCTGTCTTAAACCTAAAAAGCGGGCCAGTGATCCCGGTTCCACCTCTCGGACCCTTTGACCCGGCGAGGGCGGGAAGGTTGTCCTCTCAATCCCGTTCTCTCCCTGAATCCCAAGCGCCTTGGCATCCGCTATCAAGTACTCCCAGCGATCGGCCGGGAAAATCGACGCTAATTGTCTGCCTCCCCGCTCGTACTCCCTCACGGATTCCGCTCTCATGAAATATCTGTTGGTCTTGAAAAGATTGGTGACGAAAGCGATCATCCTTCCCTCATCGGTTTCAACCTCGACGAACTGCCCTTGGCGGACGGGCACCATACGCCCGTTCTCCTTGACAACGAAGCTGAACCGGCTCGGCGAGGGGGAACCTTCTCTAACTATTACAGTCCCGATTTCCACTGTTTCACCTCAAAAAGGTCTCCTGTGGCGTCTCAGGTCAAGCAGACTCGATGGTCCAATTCGGTCAGCTATGCTGTCGCGAACTACGCAAAGATCCTCCTCCGCCAAGCGGGCACATGCGTCGGCCTCTATCATTACTGAAGGGAGCCCGAACGCGTCGTGATAAGATGAGAGGGCGTAGATTAACGAGGCGATTTGATCGGTTGTCTTAGTAAGGGTTTCATATAGGTCGAGGAACTCCACGCGCAGCGGTCGATCAAAAGGCACTGTTTTGATGTAAAAAGCGTGAACTCTCGCCCCCCATGCTCCAAGGTCGCGAAGTACGTAGCTGGCTGGTTTTTCAGCATAGGTGAAGGCAGGGGTTCTCTCGCCCACCTCCAATAAATGGTCAAGCAGGACAGTATCCCTTGAGCGCTCAAGCATCGCAAAGTCCTTACTTTCTAAACCGAGGTCACCAAACTTCGGAATGATGGAATTCCTCAGTATTTCTACAAAACGCCTCCCTCGGCTATCCTTAACCACCCCGATCAAAATTGCGCCCAGCTTGAAACAAGTTGAATATAGTTCTGTGTAAGCGCCGATTAGCTTTTGATAGCGCTCCAGCAAGATAGAACTGCTGGGAAATCTCTCGACGTATTGTGGCACCACAGAGCCGTCAAGCACGATCACATCTGCGCCTTTCTTTTTCAAGGCGTCCGCCGCGAGCCCTATCTCGGCTAGCTGGCGCTCCATGCCTGCTAAAAGCTCGAACTCCCATGTGTCGAGGGATTCTGAGACGTCAATCAATTTTGGGAGCGGCATCTCGCTCGGAAAATACTCCGCCCTTTTCAGCTCGCCATCGCGATAATGAAATATCGCAGCGATAGCCCGAACTAGTATTAAATCCAGTCCGTGCAGCTGCTGTTCGAGCAGCCCGCCGTCGACCCCAGCGACCGTCAGTTCTCCGAGCTGGTCCATCTCGACCTTTTTTACAAGTGAAGGCTCTTCAACACCCCCCGCATCGCTTAAGGATATTCCCCTCAGCCCCGCCAGGATATCCGCAACCCTTTTTCTTATTTTCTCTTGTTCGCGAATCCGCTTGGCTATGCTCTCTAGGGTCTGCTCGAACCCATTCCCCGCGTTAGGAGTAGCGTGCTCAACTTTATGCAGCATCATCTATCCGCACCCACGGCATTAACGGCATGCAGCGACCCAAACGTAACGTGCAGATAGTAGAATCGAGCCCACAACAGCGCAAGTTATCGACCATCGGCTGGTTACCCGCCGGTCGCGATTTACTGACATTTTACTTTTTGAAATTCTAAGATATACCGCGCCCAATTACTCACTCTCCGGTATATCGATTGAGGATATTCGTCAAGCGGTTTTTGGAGAGAGGTCGCCGAAAGTAATATTCAGGATATTTTAAGTTAGGTTACTTATTGTTCCGTACACTATGCTTAGGTAGGAAACCGCGCAAAATTTGCATTTCGGTTGAAGCTCATCCACTAAAGTTAAGCCTTGTCGGGAATATGAAACACCAAAATAGTAGCATAGGAATGGAGGACGAGAGCATTAGTTCACATCCCGCGCTCGAGCTGACTAGGCCGTTGAACTGCCTCTTCACGGGCATAGCCGTGATCATAGGGGCCGTGGTATCGGCCGCCAGCCTTGACATTTTATGGTTCACTCCAATCTTGGCATTCGCTGCGGCTGCATTGATAGCGGCTGGCGGAAACGCGATAAACGACTATTTTGATCGTGAAATAGATCGAATCAATCGGCCTGAACGTCCAATCCCATCTGGGAGAATAACCGCCGCAATGGCGTTAAGGATGGCCCAAGTAGTGTTCGTGCTAGGTGTGGTCCTAGCCTTCTTTATAAACTTTTATTGCTTTTTACTTGGCGCACTGAACTCGGCTGTGCTGGCCCTCTACGCTTGGCGACTTAAGCGCAGGGGTCTTATCGGCAATCTCGCTATAGGCTACCTGGTTGGTTCCTCATTTTTGTTCGGAGGGCTTTCGATGAGTGCTCAAGCTGTACCTAGAATCCCAAGTGAGTTGATGGTACTTGTGCTTATGGCAGCACTTTCCACAGTAGGGCGTGAGTTAATCAAGGCAGTTCAGGATATGCAGGGCGACCAAAAAATTGGGCTCAGAACTTTTCCACTGTTGCACGGTGCTGGTAAGGCTGCCGTGTTGGCGATTTTTTTTATATGCATTGCCGTAACCCTTTCACCGCTACCTTACCTGATGGGGGTATTCGGATGGCTTTACCTTGCGACGGTGGTAGCCTCGATCGCAGCTTTCGTTACTGCTGCTGCGATAATAGGGATGAGCCAGGACACAAGGTCTGCAATGAGGTCATCACTCGCCTGCAAAGTTGGGATGGGGTTAGGGCTGCTTGCATTTCTTGTTGGCGTGCTGGTAAAGCTGTTATAGCAGCAAAAGGGATGTTCTTGAAAGTCGTCCAACGACCGATAATTGTATTCAAGCACTAGTCCTGACGGGATAATTGACTCAACCACCTGTACGGGTTGAACTCCGATGGCGGAATATACAAAATATCCGCGAAGCCGGAGCGCAGAAGCTCATAGTTGAGGTTCGTCCAGACATCATCGATTTTCACGTAGACTATCGCCAACGTTCGGCCGTATCTGTCCTTCGGGGTTAAATCATCCACGTCCAAACCAACCTCCGTACCTTCTGTACAAATTCCTTCGACGAATTCCTTAGCCTCATTTGCAAGCCGCTTGTTGTCAGGATCACTTGAACGCAGCTCTGGAGTGTTAATGCCCGATAGCCTTACTTTTTCTTCGTCCTCCAGGCAAATCGTGTCGCCGTCCACCACGTAAAGTACTGTCGAGGTTCGCTCGATGAGAGGCTTACCGTTCGACATGTGATTTGGTGAGGAAGATGAATATGTGATTGCGAAGATGGAGCTGAATAACACTAACGCCAAGGCTGAAGCTATTATTAGAATGGACCTCTTCACTCGACCCGCCGAGCCATTAGGTGGGGGTTGTTTAAATGGCAATAAATTCCTTACTTGAACCTCACGCGAGCGGTATCCTCCACGCGCCTGATGACCTCCCGTAGCGGGATTCCGGTGCGCTGGGCGATCATCTTGGCATCCTCGTACTCGGTAGCCAAACCCACTACCTTCCCATCCTCGCTTGCTATCTTCACGCGTGGCTTGAACTTTTGTCCCGAGAGTTTTATGTCGAATTTCAACATCCTTCGCTCCAGCTTATATCGATGGCACGAAGAAAGCACGCGCACTCCGAGGGTACCGGTCTCCAGCATCAGCATATGTGCTAATCTTTCGGCGTCTTTTGGTTTTGTCAGCACCTTTATCAAAAATCCTGGCCTTCCCTTTTTCATCAAAATCGTGATGACGCTGACATCCAGCGCGCCCTCCACCATCAATTTCTCTATGGTATAACCAATGACCTCCCCGGAGACGTTGTCTAAGTTTGTCTCGAGGACCGTAATTTCATCAGCCTCTAGGTCCGATCCACTCACCTCACCAATGCATACCCGCAATAAGTTTGGCGATGGGAGCTCCCGCGAGCCAGCACCGTAACCCACAGAGTCTACTTGCATGTTGGGGTAGGATTCTACAAATTGATCGGCCAACGTGGTTATCAGGGCGGCTCCGGTTGGGGTGGTCAGCTCGTGGTTGGAGTCGACGCCACGTATAGGTTTTCCCTTCAGGATCTCAAGAACGGCTGGAGCGGGCAGCGGTAAATTGCCGTGAACAAATTCCGTTGTTCCTTTTCCAACTGCTACCTCACTAACAAGCACCCGACTCCCAAAGAGACCAAGCTCGTTTGCGGCAGTAAAACACCCCACCATGTCCGCAATCGCATCTGCCGCCCCCACTTCATGAAGTACCAGTTTATCGGTCGGCCTGCCATGAACATTCGCCTCGGCATCGGCCAATCTCTGGAGAGCTGTGAAGGTTGCCACCCTTACCCGTTCAGGCATCGCGAGTTTTCTGAGCCGTTTAGCGATATCTGGGTATGTCCTGCCCCCCTCGTCCTCAGTACCGACCTCCACGCGCGTTGCCCTGATCTCATTTACGTGTGTGCGCTTGATGTTGACCTTAATCTTGCCAAAGAGCCGACCGGCGGCAAGCATGGCGCGCTTTACTTTTACCGCAGGGGCGCCAGCGTCTATTAACGCCGCCGTTAACATATCGCCGGATACGCCAGCGATGCTGCAGTCAATGAACGCCAGCTTCATAGCGACCCCAACTATGGTACGCATCTACAAATATTAGGCTCACCGCACAATTGTTATAAATATAACAACTGTTTTAGAAAGAACCCAAAAATACAAAGCAGGGAAGTGAGCGAACGTTGTATTAAGCGTAGCAAATTCGCAAGATCGCCTATTTAATCAGCTCTTCGCCTTGACCTTGGGCAGAAGCAGCGAAAGAATCGCAGCAACTCCCGCGAAAAGGGACAACCCCATGAAGGACCAGTAGAAATCGAATACATCTATCATCGCCCCCACCATAAGCGTAGAGGCTAAACCGAATGCCATCGAAGAACCGAAGACGATCCCCACGCACATCCCCGTTCTCTCCGCCGGTGCAAGTTCAGAGGCGTATGTTAGACCCACCGGCATAGTGGCGTTAAACGAGAAACCAATCACGACCAACCAAATAAGCGAGACCAAGCCCGAGGTATTCAGAAAAGCCAGGAGGGACACCATCAGGACACTTAGGGAGATCGTGAACAGTCTCCTGCGCCCGATGGTATCCGATATAGCCCCCCCAAGAGGTTCGGCAACTATGCCGGCTGCAAGCAGCAGGCCCGTTAGGAGACCCATCTCAATTATCGTCGTGCCTCGCGCCGCGACGAAGTAAAGGGGGAGGAAGTTTACGAACCCCCGGAACACAAAGCCGCCGAAGCCGTGAACAATCGATAGCAGCATTAGCGGACGTATCCTCAAATTTGGAGCAGTTTTGCATGGTGTAGTCTTGGGTTCATCTAGGATTTTCCACAGGACCAACGCCACCACACACCCTGGGATAAAGAGAAAGGAAACAACATCTCTCCAACCAAAGATAGAGATAAGCGGCACCAATACGACTGGCGCGGCAAAGATTCCCAGCCCGCCGCCGATGCCATGTAACCCCATATTCCTGCCCATACGCTTCCCATAAAGCGTTGATATGAATTTCGTTGCCTGAGGGTGGTAGCCGCTGAACCCGATGCCCGGTACCAGCGAGAGGATGAACAAGGTTGCATAATTTGTAGCAAACCGGAGGGCAGATAGGGAAATCGCGAAGAAGGCCAGGCCAAAGCATAGGATTTCTTTTCTTCTTCTGCGCGTATCTGCGAAATGTCCGACAATCGGGTTGAGCACAACGGAGACCCCAAGATAGGCGGCCACCAGAACCCCGCTGTAAAAGTAGCTGAATCTAAATTCGGGGATTAGGAATGGCAACAACAGTGGGATGAGGAACTGGTAAAAGTCGTTGACGAAGTGCGCGAAGGACAGCCCGATCAATGGTGCTAATCTGTTGCTCATTTGTAACACCGTGGTGGAGCGTTAATACAACTAGTTGAATGGGTAATAAATTCTTTTTAGGCGAAGTTACCTACGTGAGCTTTGTATCCAGCCTTTTAAGCGGGCGTCGTAAGTAAATTTGGAGGCAGGGCATTTTGCGAGCAAAACCAAGATCCATATCGATTACCTCCGGCAAAGGGGGAACCGGAAAGACCACCCTCACCGCGAACTTGGGCGTGGCTCTCGGGGCCCTTCGGCGTAAGGTGATCATCCTAGACGGCGACATTACGATGGCCAACCTTGGGATAGTGATGGGAATTACAAAGGCGGAAACCAATCTATTCGATGTCGTCCTAGGAAAGGCCAGCGTTGAAGATGCGCTCTACTCAAACTACGGGATAAAGGTCCTTCCCTGCGGCTTCCGCTTTGAGGACGTTCACGAAGCGCTTTCCAAGGTGAAACGAGAGCGAGTCGAGGATGTCGTCAAGGAGCTCATCAGGCAGGTGGATTTCTTGCTGATTGACGCCCCTGCCGGGATTCAGGATGCCACGATAATTTCAATCGCTGCGGCTCGGGAAATGATACCCGTCTGCAATCCCACCTACCCGAGTTTAGTCGATTGCTATAAGATAATTCGAACTGCAAACGTCTTGGGTTCTTGGACCCGCGGGCTAGTCGTTAATCGAGCTGGCGGAACGGCGGACCTTTCCCTGGAGGAGATCGAGCATTTCATGGGCCGCACCCTAGGGTCGATGCCCGTCTTGGCCAATATACCTGAGGACCCAAAAGTTCAGGAAGCCGAACGGGAGGGGGTGCCAGTCGTTGTATTTGAGCCGGATTGCGATGCTTCGGTCGCGATCAATGAACTGGCAAAGGTAGTCGCTGGCGAGGCCGACCTACCTTATATACCCTATGGAGGACAATCACTGGCTGAGACAACCGCCAAGCTAATACGGGCCCTCACCGGACGGCGTTAGCCTAAGCCGGATTTTCAGACATTCATGGGTATGGCGCTAAGTTCATCAGTATGACCACGGCAACCACGAAGACTACACCGGATACCAAGAACCCACCCGCGATGCCAAACCGCGGAAGCGCCAAGTACAGAGCTATCGCGAAGAACACGTTCGATATCATGGCTAGAACTACCCCCCGCGTCAGCTCGGCCGCTGAGTTGAGTCCCTTGTGCAGGTACTCCAAGAATATCACAGCGGACGTTCGAATTGGTGCTCCGGCCAGTATGCCTCCCGCCATAGGGCCCAGCAGCGAAGCCACGAGCAGGGCAAGGGCAACTAAGGCTCCGCCGAAAAGGAAGTCGAACAGTATGTATCTGACATTTAGCTTCATTTTCAACCCCCATCCTATTTCTCATAACTTATTAAAAACTTCTCAGCTGATTTTAATCAAAGCAATGGCGCAAATTTATGATCGAAGTTCAGAGACTGATAACGCGCATGGAGTTAACGTGTTTTTTGACATTTTTAATATAATAAAGTATACGAGCGCACAAGCAAGAACGTATGCCATTGGGGACAGTGTAATGACATAGTAACTGTACAGGGTCCTGTTGCCCGCGATGTACAGCGCAAGATACCCCAGGAAATTAAAACCAAACCAGAAACCCGGGACGAGATAGTCTCGTTTAATCCTGTAGGTAAGATAAGGGACAAGGATCAATGCAGTTAGGGTCAAAATATAAATTACAGGATTGACCGAAGCAGATAAATCTGGATTGATATGCAATGGAAATGGGTTCTCGTTTATAAACCACCCCCAAGGCGTCGAGACCGGCGGGCCAGGAGGTCTGGAGGTCAGATGCCATTTAAGTCCTGCCAAAACTTCCTCAATCCATCCTCCCAGGCCCCATTTAATTACAAATGGAAGGTTGGTTGTGAACCACACTAAGAGAGGGACTGCGAACGGATAGACGATTAATTTTTTAATGTTCAATTTACGGATAACGATTACGGCGAGGAAAAATAGTGCCCCTATTGAGAATACGCCGGTTAGTTTGCACGATGCCGCAAATCCTATTGCTAAAGCCGAAAGTAAATAATTCCTCCTTAAAGCCGACCAAGCGGACAATGCTATGAAAAATGCAACATATATATCGAGCATGGCTATCGAGGACATTGCCCTGTAAATCGGGTCCGTGAAGGCGAAAAGATATACGAGCAAAGCGATAATTTCATTGTTTACTAACTTAGCCACTACAAAATAAACGATTAAAAGTGTAAGGGAGCCCATTATCACGCTGGGTATCCTCCAGTTTACTGGCTGATCCCCGAGGGTGAGCATGAAGAATCCCAATACGTACTTTACAAGAGGTGGGTGCTCTGTGTTAAGATAGCTATCTATGCCGGGGACATCTGGATACCTAAAACCGCTTTGTATGGTTTTTACCTCTGGAAAAACCTTAAGGACAGTTTCATAGTTCAATTTTCTATAGGTAACTACTGATACGGCAGGGTTCTTTTCGTACTTATAGGTTACACTCCCGTCAAATTCCACTTGTATAAAGTCCCTGAAGTCTTCTTCATCGTTGTTCAGGCCAAGATATGTATGAAAAAATACGGTATAGTGATGGCCACCTTCATGGTCGATATAAGATGGCTGAACTCCGAACACTTCCCTTAAGATGTTCCTCGAGGAGCTAGGGTACCAGGTTTCATCCGCCACGTACCCAGCCGTGCCCCTGACCTCGGTTGCCAGCCCAAGGGTTACGTAAGCGAACGCTAACGTAAGAATTAACGCAATTATTGTGCAAATTTTCCATCTTCCGTTCATTAAAACATTTTCTCGAATTACGGCATATATTGTTATTGTCTACAGCCACTTCCAGACAAAAGTTTCGCTGAGCAGGTAGTTTGAGATAAAGCCCAGGAGTATGCCGATGGTGTTTGCAACTATTATGTTGACGCCTGCAGCTATCAGCAGTAAAAATGTGGCGTAGTTGACGATTGCACCCAAGACCACCGAGCCGTGATACTTCATAAACTTGTATGGTAATCTTCCGCTTTTTCTACCCCTAAATGTCCAGAAGTTGTTCAATAGAAAGTTGCTTATTATGGAAGCTTCTATCGAAAATATGTCGGCTAAAAATGGCGCAACATTGAATGAGGTTATGAGGGCCCAAAGGACCGCGTTGTTGACGATGATCCCCGAAGTGCCGACTGTCATGAACTTTAATATCCTGTATCCAGAGAGCCTCAAAAGCTGTTTTATGTAATTTAATATTTCCATTGGGCCAAGCTTGCTTTTTCCAGCCAGCCTGGGTTTGAAAGTGTAAGGCACTTCGACTATACTGTCATATTTTCCCTTTGCGATAATTTCTAGCAGCAACTTAAACTCCTTGGCACCGATGGTCACTTTTTCGATTACACGCTTTTTAAACATGAAATATCCGGATAGGGCGTCCTTTATTTTTCTCGTCTGCGGCAGGAAAAGATGCGATAAAAAAAGCGCGCCTTTAGATATGGCCTTCCTGGGAAAAGTCCAACCCTCAATTTTCCCCCCCTTGGTGTATCTCGATGCTATTACGATGTCTGCACCGTTCTCGGCCTTTTCTTTCATGTTCTTCAGGATCTCTGGCGGGTGTTGCATGTCCGCATCAATTACACCTATGATCTCACCATCGGCGGCCTTTACTCCCTCCAGAACCGCCGTACCCAGGCCGAGCTTTTCCTTCCTGTGGATGACCTTCATATTTTTACGTTTTGATGCTAGCTCGTCGGCTAATCTCCCCGTTCCGTCTGGGCTGTTATCGTCAACTATGATCAATTCGAAGTTTTTACCCCCAAATGCGCCGAAAATCTTCTTCACAAGTTTCTCTAAATTATCCCTCTCGTTGTAGGTTGGAACTATAACGGAAAGTTTGACCATATTATCGAAGATATCTTGCGAACTTAAAAGTCTTGGGAAGAAGTTTCATAAGATTCTTGAGATTTCAACGGTTCACTCTTATCCAAAATCGTTAACACGAAATACTCTGTTTTTGTTGTGGCGATAGCAAAATTGTTCAAAATCAACTTTTAGCTCCCTTGTGCTTTGAGAGGGCGTAAAGCGAAAGAGCCGCTCTCCTCGGTGTCGGGTAGGTGGGTATACCATGGTCCTCAAAGAGTTCCCTCATCTCCAATGAAACCCTGCCGCCTGGAAGGCAGATAACCAACGGCTTA
>CAYUMT010000016.1:0-26027 GCA_964446015.1 Hadarchaeota archaeon (SeqCode) | reverse complement strand
CTTGGGAGGCGGAACGCCTAAAGGAGAATTCGACAAGGCAATACTTTCGGCGACCACTCTATGAAAGTCGCTTAATTAGTTTTGATAATAGACTATGTGATTGTTTTGCAAAAACAAGGACATTATATTCAAGACTGGCGATTAGTTTTTAATTCAGGATGCCAGCAAAAGCTCATCGAACATCTCAAGAACAAGCAAAAGGACACCTGGACAAATATCGCAAAAAGGGTAGGGGTATCAGAATACACGTTAAGGATTAGTTGGAGGTTAGAAAAGAATACTCTTCCACTTGCACACGCAAAGAAGATTGCCAATTTATCATCCCAAAATTGGGACGATGTTATGGATAGTGTTCTCGTGGTATTCGAAAAGAACTGGGGACAGAAACAAAGAAAGAAGGGCGTTGGTCTGAAGAAGATATTCATCCCGTCGATAGAAAATCCAAAATTGGCTGAGTTTTTAGGGATATTATTGAGCGATGGCTATGTATCGAAATATTTTGTTGAAATATGTGGGGATGCAAGGTTTGATCAACACTACCTTACGCAATACGTGCCAAAGTTAGTATTAGATCTTTTCGGACTAAACGGGACGCTTAGAACACAAGAAAATACTTTACGTCTAAGATTCTGTTCTAAAAAGATGTCAGAATGGATAGTCGAAACTTTTGGTTTGCCTTACGGAAAGAAAATATATTGCGTCTCCAGAATCCCAAAAGCGTTTTTCGCCGACGCAATTAAACTCTCTGCCTGTATTAGGGGATGCGTAGACACTGATGGAGGGATTTATAGATTTCATGATCGAGCTGGGGTTGCATTCTTTAACGAAAACAAAATGTTTTTAGAGGATGTAGCCTTTGGACTTAGGCAATTAGGATTTAGTCCATATTTCACAAAAGGAAAAGAAGTATGGCTCCTGAAGAAGCGGGATGTATTGCTCTATTTGTCTCAGATAGGCACATCTAATCTTAAAAATGTAATAAGGGTTCTCGAATGGAAACGCAACGGAATATTTCCCCTTCTCGCAGAGGTGTTACAGTTATTAAACAAAGGCATAAATGTAGAATTGCCTTACATCGAAACTGGGCCCGTAGTCTAGTGGTTATGAGGGAGGGGGCAAATCCCCACCCTAACAAACGTCACCCTGACACGGTGAAGGTCCCGAGTTCGAATCTCGGCGGGCCCACCAGTTTTTTTATTGGGGTGTCCCTAAATCGCCTAGAGCTATCCGTTTAGTTTCTTAGCGATCCTCGCAACTCTGTCTCCTAATGCGCTGGCTTCTCTTAGCCCTCTTCTATCATTGACCACCTTGCCCAGCTCTTTTGCCAATCCGGCTGCATACACATCGTAAATGCCCGTGCCGATGACGACCATACCAGTGTTGATGAAAAAATTATGTATTACTTCAACCGTGGCTTCCTGTCCACCCTGTCTGCCTTGTCCCACCGCAATCGCCCCTCCAACTTTGTTCGTTAAAAGACCACTTATGGCGTAAGTCCTATCCATGAATGCCTTGCACTGTGCAGAGACTGTCCTGAAGAATACAGGACTGCCAATTATTATCCCATCGGCTTCCAAAAGCTTCCCATAAATTTCCTGCATATCGTCCTGTATCTTGCATTTCTTTGTTTTTTCACAAAAGTTGCAATAATCACATGGGGCGATGTTCTTATCTCCCAAAAGTATTAATTCGGTCCTCACACCTTTTACCCTCTCAGCTGATTTCAGGGCCATCCTGACCATAATTTCGGTGTTCCCGCCGATTCTTGGGCTACAAACAACTCCTAAAATATTGACCAGCCCCATCACCCCTTTGCATTATCAGTGAAAAATTAAATAGGCTTGCGCTCGGGCTAAATAACTAAATTTCTAATGATTTAAACTGCTCCAACAAATTGACTTATGGAGGTGAAGTACGATGGCAACTCCCCCTGAAAAAATATTGAAAAGGATGGGTGTCACGGGGACAGCGGCAGCAGTTCTGATGATAATTTTCGGCGTCTTGGTAATCTCGTTCCCAAATTTGATTTCTTGGCTAGTCGGCATCTACCTCATAGTGGTCGGTTTAATGAACCTCGTGGGCTACATCGTTAGCGGAAAATCATCGTGAAAAATGACCCACTCAAAATTTAGGTCACACCCCATGTTGGTAGCTAGACTGTCCATCAATTACTTAACGCATGATAGGTGAAATCATGAAGTTGATTTTAGGCTCCAATCAAGATCCCGCAGCCAAAAATATCTGTGAGCAATTGCTCGAGCTATACGACTTTGAAAAACACGAATACCCAAACTCTTATATATCGGGCCAAACGCTGCTGCTGCTGATCGAGGAAGAGGCGACGAAAATCACAAAGTTGCCGTTTGATGTCGAGGAAGTAGTCGTGGCGTCAAGACACACTAGCGAAACGGGAAAGCCTTGTCTAACAGTCCACGTTCCGGGTGAGCTTGAACTTCGAGAACTGGCATTGGCTTCACCTCCAACGGTCAAGTCTGCAATAAAAGCGTTGGCATTGGCGAGAGATGAGCTGAAGCTTCCACATGTAGTTTCACTTGAGGCTACCCATCACGGCCCTACAAAGCTTGACACACCGGTCACATTTGTGGAGATCGGCAGTAAGCCGGAGGATTGGCGAAATAAGAGTGCCGGCGAAGCAGTAGCACGCGCAATAATGAAGGCGGCTACAAATCCCCTAAAGTGCTTAAGCGCTGTTGGTTTGGGAGGTCCACATTACGCTCCGCGCCACACGGACGTCAGCCTCAGGAGCGGCATCGGTATAGGTCATGTCCTGCCCAAATATGCAAAAATTGACGAAGGGCTGATCGAACTCGCCATCCTACGCACATACAAAGGTGTGGACCTTTTGGTGATGGACTGGAAAGGTCTGGGCGAGGGACAGAGAACCGTTTGTAAGAAAGTGGCCGAAGATTTAGGGATAGGGGCCGAGCGTTCGGGGGATATTGTTTCTCGGGAAAAGCTTTAAATTAACACGGGGGAAAATCACCAACGTCAGACGGGAAGGGATTTGGTTGGTAAAAATAGAAAACGCCGTGTTCAGCCCTGAAACTGGTTTTAAACTGACAAAGACGGGAATATCCCCGCCTGAGAGATTACCTACGCCTGTCACAAAGACAATCACCAATGAAGAGCTGGAGCAGATTTTACAGACGTCTAGGGCCAGAATTGTTGCGGTTGGCTGCGGTGGAGCTGGCTGTAACACTATATCCCGCATGATGACGGTCGGAATCCAAGGGGCTCAGACCATTGCCCTAAACACAGACGCGCAGGACCTGCTCTACACAACTGCGGACCGGAAGATACTGATTGGAAAAGAAACCACGGGCGGACTTGGAGCGGGGAACAATCCTGAAAGGGGTGAGGCCTCCGCAAGGGAGGACGAGGACACGATAAAGGATCACATCTACGGAACAGATCTCGTTTTCGTTACGTGTGGTCTGGGTGGGGGAACGGGGACTGGATCTGCCCCTGTTGTGGCTGAGATTGCCAAAAAGCTTGGCGCGCTCACAATTGCTGTCGTGACCCTTCCCTTCACCGTTGAGGGCACAAGACGCAAGAAAAACGCAGATTTTGGACTCACTCGCCTACAATCGGTCACTGATACAGTCGTCGTCATACCTAATGATAAGCTGCTTCAGATGGCCCCCGATATCTCAATCGGTGCTGCATTCAAAGTTTCTGACCAGCTTTTAATAGACGCTATAAAGGGAATAACGGAGATGATAACAACCCCTGGTCTTATTAACTTGGATTTCGCTGATGTTAGGACCGTTCTTCAAAACGGCGGAGTCGCTATGATCGGAATAGGGGAGTCCGATACTGAAAATAGGTGCGTAGAGGCCACGGAGGAGGCCCTAAATAGTCCCTTGCTTGACGTGGACATAACTGGAGCGCGAGGCGCCATCTTAAACATCAAGGGCAGTTCGGACATGACGCTGGAAGAAGCGCAGAAAGTAGTGTCCAAGGTCAACGAGTCCCTTGACCAAGAAGCTCAAGTCATTTGGGGAGCTCAGATCTCGCAGGAAATGAAGAATTCATTACGAGTCTTAGTTGTCCTATCAGGAGTACACTCTCCTTATATAGTTGGTATAGGGGAGAAGCCCGCTAAAAAGGTCGAACCTATAGACTTGGGACTGGAGTTCCTGTAATGTTAAAGTTCTTCAGAGATGCTAGGCGAGTAATTACTGTGGCGAAGAAGCCGGACTTAGAGGAGTACAAGCAGGTTGCCAAGGTCTCTGGGATTGGAATAGTCCTGATAGGCTTTGTTGGCTTCATTATCACGTTAATTAACTGGATAATTCAAGGTATACTTCCAACTACATGAGTTGACTTTTATGGAGGAGGTCCCAAAACCTGCAATCTTCGCTATTAGGACGACTATAGGACAGGAGAAGAACACTGCGGACATGGTCTCGGCTAGGGCAAAAAACTTCAATTTGCCTATAAAGATTATTCTGGCCCCACCAGGGATCAGGGGCTATATCTTTGTCGAGGCTGTTGGCAAGACCACCATTGAGCGCGCACGAGTTGGGATAAAGCATGGAAAGGGCATGGTGGCAGGCGAGGTTCCGATAACCCAGATAGAACAATTTCTAGTGCCCAAGGCCGCGGTAGTTGGTATGGAGATAGGCGACATCGTGGAGCTTATTTCGGGACCTTTCCGCGGCGAGCGCGCTAGGATAATAAGGGTGGATGAAGGGAAAGAGGAGATAACCGTCGAGCTATTTGAGGCCACGGTGCCCATTCCTGTGACCGTCCGCGGAGACTCCGTCAAAATCTTGCAAAAGAAGGAAAAGGAGGAATCGGGTGAAAGCAAGTGATGTCAAGCCTGATATGCGACGTATCGACTTAGAGCTTACGATAGTGGAGATTGAGGAACCCCGCAGCTATACAAGAAGGGATGGCAAAGAGGGAAAGGTGACGACCGCCGTTGGTGAGGACGACTCAGGCAGGGTAAAGGTCTCACTATGGGATGCGGATATAGACCGCGTCAAGCAAGGCAACAAGATAAAGATCACTAACGGCTACTCGAGGTCATTCAGGGATGAGGTGCACGTTAGTTCAGGGATATATGGGAAGCTGGAGGTTCTGGGCTAGGCGCAAAACACGAGCATGTTTTAAACGGCTTGGCCCCTAAACTAAAGCAGACGCGAAATTTAGTAAACCCAAGCGTTTTAAATGTTCGCAGCTTACTTTTGAGGGAACGCTCAGTATATCTTGGTGTGGATGTATGGAATCTAGGGTAAAGGTTTTGGTAGAGGGCGGAAAGGCGTCCGCCGGTCCACCTTTGGGACCAGCCTTGGGCCCGCTAGGCGTCAACGTTGGACAGGTGGTGGCCAAGATAAATGAGATCACTAGTTCATTCGCCGGCATGAAGGTTCCAGTAAATGTAATTGTGAATAAGAAGACAAGGGAGTTCCGAGTTGAGGTCGGATCCCCGCCTACTTCAGCTCTGATAAAGAAGGAGCTGGGTTTGGAAAAAGGGGCAAAGACATCTGGTACAGAGGTTGTGGGAAACCTTAGCCTCGAACAGGCTATCAAAATATCTAAGCTGAAATTGGAGACGAGCTTGGCGGGGGGCCTGAAAGCAGCCGTAAGGGAAACCTTGGGAACTTGCGTCAGCCTTGGGGTAACCGTCAACGGCAAGGATGCGCGTGAAGTCCAAAAGGAAATCGAAAAGGGAGAGCATGAAGGGGAGTTGAAATGACCGAAGTCGCAAAAGATTTTCTCGACGCTATAAAGCAGGCTAGGGCCGCGAGTCCTAAGCGAAAGTTCGACCAAAGCTTCGAATTATCAATATCACTCACGGGTATAGACCCTAAGAAACCCGAGGGTAGAATAACGGAGGAAATTGTACTACCCAACCACCCTGGGGAGCCCAGGAGGGTCACAGTATTTGGGGATGGAGAACTTGCCCGCAAGGCTCGGGAGGGAGGTGCGGATCAAGTGTTGGGCCGAGGTGAACTTGAGGAGCTACAAAAGGACCGAAAAAGGATTAAGAAGCTAGCTGAAAGTTTTGATTTCTCCATAGCTCAAGCTGATCTCATGATTCTCATAGGGAAAGCTCTGGGACCGGTGCTAGGCACGAGGGGTAAAATGCCAAAGCCGATTTCACCGACTGCTGATCCCACACCCGTTATCGAGAGGTTGAAACTTAGCGTGAAGATCACCACTAAGGATCAGGCTGCATTGAATGTGAAGATAGGCTCGGAAAGCATGAGTGATGAACAGCTCGTAGCGAACGCGAGGGCGGTATTTGACGCGATTGAACGCAAGTTGGGGGACCTGAACAAAATCGGTTCGGTGCGCATAAAGACCACCATGGGCAAACCAGTTAGAATGGAGGTTAAAAGATGATGGCAAAGCACAGGGCTGAAAAGGTGCCCCCTTGGAAGGGAGAGGTCGTTAGCGAGCTAATTCAGCTTATGAAAAATTATTCCGTCGTAGGAGTTTTAGATATCTCAGACCTGCCGGCAGCACAATTCCAGAAAATACGTCAGAAGCTGGGCAGTGATGCCGGGATAATCGTCTCAAAAAACACGCTGACGTCGATAGCGCTTAGCGAGGCATCAAAGCTCAAGGACAAGAAGCTAGAGGAACTCCATGCTTTCCTCAGGGGGCAATCTGCAATGATTTTTACAAAAATGAACCCATTCAGGCTCAGCAAATTTTTGCGCGACAACAAGATCAGTGCTCCCGCGAAACCTGGGTCAAAATCAACAAAGGAAATAGTCATCCCGGCTGGCGAGACGGACTTCGCCCCAGGTCCCGTGGTGGGAGAACTTCAGCGGGTCGGCATAAAGGCACGCATCCAAGCGGGTAAAGTGGTAATCCTTGAGGACTGCCAACTCCTCAAGGAAGGAGACGTAATCTCAAAGGAGGTATCAGAGGTCCTGGCAAAGTTCGGAATAATGCCTCTGGAACTGGGACTCAAGCTACGCGCTGCATATGAGACCGGCATGATTTTCACCGCCGAGATGCTCTCGATAGATGAGAAAGAGGTCATGGGACAGCTACAGCTCGCGAGCATAAGTGCATTCAATCTAGCTTTAAACGTGAACTACCCAACGCCCATGACGATCGGCATCATGATAGTGAAAGCCAGCCTCTCCGCCCAGAATTTGGCTTTTAATGCTTACCTACCGATTTCCCAAGTAATGCCTAATCTACTCGCCCGCGCAAGGTCTGAAATGTTGGGCCTCGCTGCTATGGCTGGTAACAAGGACCCAATCTCGCTGGGCGAGGGACTCAGGGAAATACTCGGGATAAAGCTGGCTGAAGTTACAAAGCAGGAGGAAAAAAAGACCGAGACTGAGGCTACAAAGCCAGAGGAAAAGGCGGAGGAAAAGCCTAAAGAACAATAAAAAAGAAGGGTAATGGCAAGGTTAAAACATCCTGTTCGAAAACGGAGGAAGAAAAATGGAGTATGTGTACGCGTCTCTCTTGCTGCACTCGATCGGCAAGAAGATCGATGAGGCGGGGCTAGCGAACGTCCTCAAATCTGCTGGGATAGAAGTTAACGAGGCTAGAGTCAAGGCCATGGTCGCAGCGCTTGAAGGCGTAAACATTGACGAGGCAATCAAGAGCGCAGTTGTACCAGCTGTGTCAGCGCCAGCTGCTCCGGCAGCTGCCCCAGAGAAACCAGCGGAGAAAAAGAAAGAGGAAAAGGTCGAAGAGAAGAAGGAAGAGGAAGCCCTAGCCGGTCTCGGCGCGCTCTTTGGCTAAGCTTAAGGACTTTGGAAATGGAGTGGGCTTGGCGAATCTAAGTCAACTCTCGAATCGAAATGTCCCGGTAACTGACTGAGTTGTTTTAGAGGGAGCTTGGCGGAGGCCCTAATAGTCGTGACGTGACTGTTCAGGACATAGTGTCCTCTAGGGCGTCGGATCAGTTCCACAAAACATGAACCAAGTTTGTAGAGACCTTCCAAGAAACTCAAACACTGACTTCGGGCGAAGACTTTTAACTTTCGCTCTGATATTTTGCTTGACGGAAGCGAGGGCATGAAGGACATATATCAAGTTGATATTTTTAAGCGCGATGGCTTCGAACGTAAGCGTTGCACCGGCTGTGGACGTACCTTCTGGACGCTAAGTCCAAAGCGAACCACTTGTGGTGACACCCCATGTGATGAGTACACATTCATAGGTGATTCGCCAACAAAGCGTAAATACTCTTTAGCTCAGATGGAAAGAAAATTTCTAAAATTTTTTGAGAAGCGGGAGCATAAAGTCCTCAAGCGTTATCCCGTAGTCGCCAGGTGGCGAGATGATATCTTCTTAACGATAGCTTCCATAGCTGATTTTCAGCCGTGGGTTACTAGCGGCCAGGTTCCACCACCGGCTAACCCGCTTGTCATCAGCCAGCCTTGCATCCGTCTGAAGGACACAGATAACGTAGGGCGATCCGGTCGTCACTTCACACTTTTCTTTATGGGCGGTCATCACGCCTTCAACTCAAAAAGGCATCGTATCTACTGGACGGACAAAACGGTTGAGCTGTGTCACGGTTTCCTCACGCGCGAGCTTGGGATTAAGCCAGAGGAGATCTCTTACGTCCAGGGAATATGGGAGGGGGGAGGCAATGCGGGTGAGGACTTTGAGGTCAATGCACGCGGGCTTGAAATTGCAACCTTAGTATTCATGCATTACGCAGGGGGGGGCGGAAACTATCAGCCACTTCCTCTTCAGATAGTCGACACTGGGTACGGGATGGAAAGGCTAACCTGGCTGTCACAGGGTAGCGCCTCTAGCTACGAGGCAATTTTTGCCCCCATGATAAAGCACCTGCGCGATTTGGCTGGCGTAGATACGCCGCCTGTTGAATTGCTTCGGGAGAACTCAAAGCTCGCAGGACTTATAGACATCGAGAGTGGTCGGGATGTGCATATGCTCAGGTCCAAGGTGGCCGAGCGGATAGGTTTAGATGTCAACGAGGTAGATTACATGCTTTCGCCGCTTGAGAATATTTACGCGATCGCTGACCACCTTAGATGTCTCGCGTTCATGTTTGGGGATGGGATAACCCCAAGCAACGTCCGCGAAGGTTATCTCGCCCGCCTCGTACTTCGAAGGACGCTGTATCTCATGCGGAAACTCAAGATACAGGAGTCTCTCGCCAATCTCATGAGTTTCAACTTGGGGACACTATACCGACAATTTCACGAGCTCAAGGAGAGTTCGGATTACATCTTGGAGGTTGTCAATTTGGAGGAGCAGCGCTACAAGAATTCGATCAAAAGGGGCAGCAAGTTGGTAGAGAGGCTGGCCTCAAGGCTTCGCGCAGATGGGGAGTCGCTGCCTTATGAGAAACTCGTTGAGTTCTACGATAGCCATGGATTAAGGCCGGAGATCGTCAAGGAGGTGGCAGCCGAAATCGGAGTGACTGTGGATGTTCCGGAGGACTTTGACATGAAGGTTGCAAAATCGCTGAGCAGGCCAAAGCACGTCCCAGTTGCCGCATCCCCCGTGTCTGGGGAGAAGTTAGAGTCCCTCCGTCCAACTAAAATGCTATACTACGAGAACCCGTACTCTCGAGAATTCAAGGCGAGAGTTATTCATAGCTTTGACGATTATGTGGTCCTTGACCAGACTGCTTTCTATCCTGAGGGTGGTGGCCAGCCAAGTGATGTCGGATCGCTTGAAGTTGGAGAAAAAAAGACGGAGATAATAAACGTGATGAAGGCAGGAGATGTTGTGGTCCATAAAGTTAAATCGAATGTATTCAAGCAGGGACAGCGTGTAATCGGAAAGGTAGATTGGAGTCGCCGAAGTGCGTTGATGGCTCATCACACGGGTACTCACATAATCTTGGGTGCGGCTAGGCGAGTACTTGGCGCACATGTATGGCAGCAGGGAGTACAGAAAGATGTTGAACGAACGCGCTTGGACATCTCCCACCATAAGCGGGTTGAGCTTGAAGATCTTAGGAAAATCGAACGCCTGGCTAACGAGATCGTTAGGGAAAACCGGGCCGTCCATGCAGAGTGGATGGACCGCAACGAGGCCGAGCTAAAGTATGGGTTCGACCTTTACCAAGGCGGCGTGGTGCCAGGAAAGCTGGTTCGAGTGGTGGATATCCCTGGATGGAACACCCAAGCCTGCGCCGGCACCCACTATAAGAGGACTGGGGAGGTTGGGTTCATCAAAATCATACACACGGAAAGAATCCAAGATGGGATTGAACGGATGGAGTTTGCCGTCGGGGAGGCCGCTATCAATTATGTACAAAATCAAGCCGATCAACTATCGCGCGTGGCGGAGATTTTGAGGGTCCCCCTGGAAAAGGCTGCGGTGGGCACAGAACAGCTATTTGATGAGTGGAAGAAAGCCGAAAAGGAGACCGAAACGCTCCTCCAAAGGACTGCAAAGCATTGGTCTTCGGTGCTCAGGCCAAAGATAAGAAAAAATGGAAAGGTCAACGTGCTTGCTGAACAAATCGGGGAAACTACAACGGATGAGATGATAGAAATCGCAAATCTTCTAACGAGGGAAGACCCCAAGTTAGTCGCGATTTTGGGAACTGCTGAGCAAATCGCTAAAATAGTAGTGATGGCAGGTGACGCAGCTGTCAAAGCAGGGATAGACTGCGGTGCGGTTACCGCCGAAGCTTCAAAAGCCGTTGGTGGCGGGGGGGGCGGAAAACCCCATCTGGGTCAGGGGGGAGGGCCAAAAAAGGAGCTTTTGGCATCCGCGCTTCAAACTGCTCTAGAATTTTGCGAAAAACAGGTATCATGATCTGACCAATGATACATTAGGGAAATAATAGAATGCGTTTATTCTACGATCGCCTTGATGAAAGCGTCAAATATAGGCGACGGGCGAACCGGTCTGGATTTGAACTCTGGGTGAAATTGAGTGGCCATGAAGAATGGATGGTCAGATAACTCCAAAATCTCCATTCGCCGGCCATCAAGCGACTTTCCAGAAAATACCAGTCCAGCTTTCGTGAGTTTTGCGATATAGCTGGGGTTTACCTCATAGCGATGTCTGTGCCTCTCCCGAATCCTATTTTTACGATATATTTTGAAAGCCTTCGTTCCTTTGGCGATAAGTATTTCATGTGCTCCCAACCTCATTGTTCCCCCCAGATCTTTTACCGTCTTTTGCTCGGGCAAGAGGCCAATAACAGGATGGGGTGTTCTTGGATTCAACTCGGTGCTGTTCGCTTGATCAATTTTAACAACATTTCTCGCGAACTCAACCACTGCGAGTTGGAATCCAAAGCACAAACCGAGGTACGGTATCGAGCGCTCCCTTACGTAGCGGATAGCGGCAATCTTGCCCTCGCTTCCTCGCTGTCCAAATCCTCCGGGAACGATAACTCCATCGTAGGAGGAAAGCACCTCAAGTTCTTTACCTGAATGCTCGAATTTTTCCGCATCGACCCAATCTATTTTAACCTTGCTGTCATGAAATGCGGCGGCGTGCTTTAGCGCTTCATTTATACTCAGGTAGGTGTCCGGGATCCTGATGTATTTGCCAACCATCGCTATATTCAACGCCTTCGAGGCCTCGTCCATTCGCTCCACCATTTTTCCCCATTCGGAAAGGTCATCTTTCTTCGCGACTAGGCCGAATCTTTCCAATAACCTAGAGCTTATACCTTCTTCATCAAGCAGGAGGGGCACCCTGTAAATATTATCCACATCTGGGGCGCAGACGACATAGCTCTCAAGAACGTTACAAAACAGCGATATCTTTGATTTTGCCGATTCGCTTAGTGGCTTAGTGGTCCTGCAAACTATGACATCCGGCATTATCCCCAATTCTCTGAGTTCCTTCACGCTATGCTGTGTTGGCTTCGTCTTCTGCTCACCCACAACGTCTAGAGATGGAACCAGAGTTACGTGGACGAACACTATGTTGTTCGGCCCTTCTTCCAGTTTTAACTGCCTAGCGGCCTCGAGAAAGGGCATGCTCTCTATATCCCCAACCGTGCCACCTATCTCAACGAGGCAAATTTCCGCCTTGCTTTTATTCGCGATCTTACGAACGCGGTCCTTGATGACATCCGTAATGTGGGGAACCATTTGAACGGTTTTGCCGAGGTACTCACCCTTTCTCTCCTTTTTGATTACCTCACCATAGATTTGCCCCGTGGTGATGTTGTGTTCCTTCGTCAAGTTTATGTCCAAGAATCGCTCGTAGTGTCCCATGTCCAGGTCTATCTCGCCCCCGTCTTCCGTGACAAAAATTTCGCCGTGCTCAAACGGATTCATTGTGCCAGCATCGACGTTAAAGTAAGGGTCTATCTTAATCGCAGTCATCTTAAACCCTCTGGATTGCAACAGTTTTCCGATGGAGGAGGTGGTTATTCCCTTTCCAAGCCCACTCATCACCCCTCCCGTGACAATAAGGTATTTCATGACCTTCACAAGCTCTCCTATACACAATGATGTTTTAATATATCTATTTATAACGTGAACATTTCAAATCACGATAAAAGTTTGAAATCATTTTGGCAAGAGCCGATTTAAAATAAGGTTTAGCGTTGAAGATGGGCAATTCCAACGAGTTCCTCAACTTTCTTGAATCCTTTGTCATTAAGGTAAATGCCCATGCCGTCAGCGACTTCCTTAAAAATACCTATCCCCCTCGTCGCGACGGCTGAACCTATCTGAATCGCTCTGGCACCAACAACTATGAATTCGACCGCGCTTCGCCAATCCTCAACTCCACCACAACCGACAATTGGAATTGACAGTTGTTTATAAAGTTCATGAACGCAGCGCAAGGCGATATGATGAATGGCCGGGCCGGATAAACCGCCGTAAACGTTCGATAGCACAGGCCTTCGAGCGTTTATATCCATCGCCATTGCTCGAATAGTGTTGATGGCAACGATCGCATCCGCACCGCCAGATTCGGCAGCAAGGGCAGATTCGTTAATCCTTTCGCATAATCCCAGCTTTGCGTGCACGGGAATTTTCAGAGACCCCTTAACATCCTTAACCAAATTACGCACGACTACCGGGTCGGCTCCTATCTCCAAGCCATGGTGCCTAACGTGGGGACAGGATAGATTAAGTTCAACACAATCTGCACCGGCCTCTTCGGCTTGGATGCCAATCTCCCTGAAATCATCGTTGCTACCTCCCGCGACGCTGACTATCACCGGGACCTTTCCCTCTCTCGCTAGCGGTAACTCATGCTCCAAGAACTCCTCATAACCCTGATTGGCTAGCCCAACAGCATTAATCAATCCTATCTCAACGCCGGCTATAACCGGAGTGGTGTAACCTTCGCGTTTTTCCCTAGTCACACTTTTAGTCACAACTGCGCCAGCTCCTCCCTTAAGCGCCGCCTGTTTCAAAAGCGATCCGTTGCATAATATACCGGACGCCAGCACAGTGGGGTTTGAAAATTTCAGCCTGCCCAACTTAACTGTAAGTTTTGACATTTTTACCCCATCCCGGCATGCCAACTATCTCTCCATCGAGCATGATCAACTGTCCCCTGACTATCGTGGCTATTGGCATGCCCTTCAATTCCATACCTTCAAATGGACTATACTTAGCCTTGCTCTTGAAATTTTTGGGTTCAATTTTTGTTTCGCGATGCAAGTCCACGACCGTTAGGTTTGCCATCTTACCCTCCTCGATCTCCCCAGCCTTATCCAGCCCCAAGACTTTAGTTGGATTTGTAGCACATGTCCTGACCACATCCTCAATCCTGAGCAGGCCCTTGTTCACCAAAGTTAGAAGCAGCGGTAAAGTGGATTCTAGCCCAGGAAAACCCGATGGAGGGTTTGAGCCTCTTTTCTCCTCGAGTGAATGAGGAGCGTGGTCGGAGGAGATAGCATCTATGCTACCGTCCTTTACTCTATCAAGCAAAAACTCTGCATCCGCCTTGTCCTTTAGCGATGGATCAACTTTTGCTATGGCCCCTTTCTGTTTTGTGTCTTCCTCGGTCAAAAAGAGGTAGTGGGGGCAAGTATCGGTCGTCATCGTGGCCTGGTTTTTCCACTTCATGGACTCCTTTGCCCCTGCGGCTGAGGACAGGTGAGTTAAGTGGAGTTTAAAGGCATGCTTCAACGAAAAACTAGATATATCCTTTATCGCTTGAACCTCAGCTTCAGGGGTGCCCGAATTGCCAAAAGCAGTTTTTTTGAAAAATTTTGGACTTTCTGCATGGGCAACAACCAACATCTTTTTTCTTGATGCAAACTCGAAAACCTTTTCGGCAAGCCTAAGCCTCTCCGTGTAGAAGTCCTGCAGCATGAAGACCTTGAACCCCACGGCCAGAGATTTTACATCATCTACTAAATCCTCTTCCCGATCTGGAACACCGAGGTACAAACCGTAGTCAACTAGGGACTTATTATTTGCAACCCTCTCCCTTTCCTCCAAAATGGAAAGGTAGTTCACCTTGGGCCTAGTGTTCGGCATGTCGGCTATGGCCGTAAAACCACCCATCGCTGCGGCGCTTGTGCCTGTTTGGAAATCCTCCTTGTAGCTGAGTTCAAAATCCCTCATGTGGACGTGAATATCAACTAGTCCTGGCAATACAACGTAACCCTTTCTGTTAAAATCTAGTACCTCGTCGGCACGCCCTTGGATCGCCTTCGCAATTTTAACTATCCTTCCTTCCTCAATCAAAACCGATCCTTCTAGTATTCCCTGTCCAGTGAAAAACTTTCCACTGACCATCAGGCTCATATTTCCACCTTGGAGCCGGAGGCGTCCCGCTTGGTCTTACCAAAATCTGTGTTCATTAATGAAGCGCCATCGAAAATTGGGCCATCGACGCAGACTCGCATACCAACAGGGTCGAGCACGCACGATCCGCAGATGCCAAAGCCGCACTTCATGTAACGCTCAAGTGAGGCTTGCACGCGGACGCCTCTCTTCAAACCCTCCTGCACCACTTTGTACATCATGGGCTCCGGTCCGCACGTCAGTATTGAATCGAACCTTCCCTCATCTAGCAACTTTCCTAAAAGTTCTGTGACGAGGCCGTGATGACCTGCAGACCCGTCCTCTGTTGCGACGTGCGACTTCACGCCCAACTTCCGCGCTTCTTTCAGGTACAGGAGCTCAGCTGAGCTTTTTGCTCCAATAACATAAGTGACCCGTTTTCTCAATTTTGAGATCATCTTTGCAGCGTAGATAAGGGGCGCGGCACCGTGTCCGCCGCCAACGAGCAAATAGGAACTTGAATCAAATAAAAACTGGTTACCGAAAGGTCCTCTAACGAAAAGCGCTTTACCTTTCTTCGACTTGTTTAACTCATTCGTGGTCGGGCCTTTCTTAGCTACCGAAATTCTAACGTATTTATCATCAGCACCGGAAACGCTCATCGGAACTTCCTCAAAATCTGGAAGCCATACCATCATAAACTGCCCAGGTTGAGGAATTTTAGAAATTGGGGTATCGAGATAAAATGACTTTACGGTCGGGCTTTCAACGGTCACTTTTTTTATTAAAGCTGCTTTAAAATTGAAATCATCGTATGTAATAAAATCTCCTTTAGCATCGCTGGATTTCTTGGACCTCTGAATCCTCCCCAAGACAATCACTCAGCTCGCTGTGAGTGCGTATTGTGCCGTGACTTCATCATACGAAATGTATGTCCCACAATATTTGCATATTAGCAAGGCGGGTGCTTGAGAGGCGACCTTAAATGTTGGCACCACGGGTTCATTGCGTTTATTTGATATGCAATTTTGGTTCGTGCAGCTCAAAAGTCCCCTTATTTCCGTAGGCAACTTAACCTTCATCTTTTTTGCAACGCGATAGTCCCTGACAGTGTTTATCGTCGCCTGTTGAGCGATGAGCGCTATCTTATCGACTTCTTTAGCGGCGAGCTCACGGCCCTCAATTTTAACTATATCCTTTTTCCCTAGCTTGCTGCTCTTGATGTTCATAAGGATAGCTACCGTATTCCCTTCTCCACCTCTTACCCCCAAAATCCTCAACACGTTTAGCGCCTGCCCAGAGGGGATGTGGTCTATCACCGTACCATCGCGTATCCTCCGCACTATAAGTTCCTCGCGTTTGGCCATCATCTCACCGCCCCGAGAAGTAGCGCAAGCAGTGCCATCCTTACCGGTACCCCATATGCAGCCTGTTTGAAATATCTAGCAAATTTGGTTTCGTCGACCTTGAGGTCTATCTCATCCACTTTCGGAAGTGGGTGCATGATTACAAGATTTTCTTTCGCCTGATTCAATAGGTCTAAATCGATGCGATAACTGCCCTTGGCCTTCTCATATTCTGATGGGTCTGAAAAGCGCTCCTTTTGAATCCGCGTAACGTAAATCACGTCTAGATCGTCAATTATCCCTTCAATATTTTTGCCCTCGAAGTAATCTATCCCAGAATTACTGAGAAAGTCCTGGATCTCCATTTTGGGTTTAAGGAATGTGGGTGAAATGAGGGAAATTTTTCTGGGCTTAAATTTAGTCAAACCATATATCAGGGAAGAGGCCGCCCGCCCATATCTCAGGTCACCAACGATTGCAACGTGTAGTCCGTCTATCTTGCCTGCTTCCCTTGAAATGGTGTACAGGTCAATCATGGCCTGCGTCGGGTGATTTTTGCTACCATCGCCGCCGTTAATTATTGGAACCTCAGCGACCTCGGCAGCTAGTTTTGCTGTACCCTCAAGGTAGTGGCGCATGACAATAACGTCAGAGTAAGAATCCAGCATCCTGACCGTATCGGCCAGGTTTTCGCCTTTCTTTAGAGAGGTGCCCTCCGCCTCAGAAAACCCTATAACTGAACCGCCCAGCCTGTGCATCGCGGACTCGAAGCTAAGCCTAGTTCGGGTGCTGGGCTCGAAAAATGCCGTTGCGAGTATCTTGTCCCTTAGAAGCGATTTTCCTTTTTTGCCGATTTTCTCCATCTTCAGCGCTGCCTTTAAAACACCCTCAATTTCTTCTCGGGAGAAGTCGAGAATTGAAATCACGTCACGTCCCTTAAACACGTTTGCCCCCCTTTATGTAATCAAGGACTTTTTTATAATCCTTTTCCGTAACCATCTTTTCTAGATATAGTTGGGTTATTAGCTCAGAAGAAGTCGTGAGTGAGAACAGGTCGACCTGTAATTTAGCTAGGTTCTTTTTAGCATCATGCTCCCTGTCCACAAGCACTATCGCTTTTTCTACCTTGGCCCCATCATTTCGCAAAACATCTATTGCCTTCAGCAAATTTCCCCCGCTTGTCGCAACGTCGTCGACTAGCAATACTGTGTCGCCCGGCTTAACGACACCCTCGATCAATCGCTTTGTTCCATGGGTCCTTTCCTCTTTCCTCACGTATAGGAAAGGTTTCTTTAACCTGTATGCAACTGTGGTTGCTATAGGTATGCCCGCAGTGGCTATGCCAGCAATACGGTCGAAGGAAAGTCCAAGTTTGGACACACCTTCGATATAGGCGTTTATCACGAGTTCAAACATACCTGGGAAAGAAGGTACAGCCCTTAGGTCTATGTAGTAGGGGCTAGTTATACCAGAGGACAGCTTGAAATCCCCAACCAAGAAGCAGCCATTTTTGGCTAACTCTACCGCGAGTCTTCTTACATCCACGCTCATTTTCCCATCGCCTCGACTATCTCCTTTGCTTTATCAGCCGGCGATAAAGCTTCCACGATTGCCCTACCGACTATCTCGAAATCCGCCCCTGCCGAGATGGCGGACCCAAAAGGAGCGCCCTGTGCACCCACGCCGGGCGAAATTATAACCGCACGCGGGTATTTTTTCCTGACATTGGTTATAATTTCAGGGGCGACAGCCGGCAGTATGAACCCGTCCACACCGACAGAAACCGCCATGTCAGAAAGCTCGTCGAAATGCTTGTTAAGATATTCATTGGCGCCTGCGTGCGTCATGGCGCAGAGGGCTATAACCCCCTTGTTTTTATCCCTCGCCAATTTGACGACCTCGTCAACGCCGTCTTTCGACCCTATGAAAGTATGTACGATCAGCGCGTCGAAACCCATGTCAAAAATCTGTTCAGCGACCAGCCGGTTTATGTGACCTATATCCGCCATCTTCGAATCGCAGATGAAGAAGTAATTCTTATTGTACTTAGATATGGTCCTTTCAATCTCGTCTGGCCCAAGCGAAAGAAGTGCCGGCAATCCCAGTTTAACTCCAACTACAGTTCCCTCTAATTTGGAGAGAAGGTCGCTGAGCTTATTTTTAATCGCGTCTCGCGCACCCGATTTTTGTTTGACATCTTTGAATTTGTAAGGATTTGACGATGGATCAAAGGCCAAAACGATTCTTGAATTCAAACGCCTCGCTTGGTCCAAAGCTCGCTCGACAAAACCTTTATCCAGAAATACCCACTGAACCTATTTCCAGCTCTATAAAAAAGCTTTTTGGAGAGGATAGATCGAAGAGATTACCATCCTCATGAACTCCCGCGTGTTTTGGTTGAAAAACTTAAAAAAAAAGAAATTTGCCAAGAATTAAAATTATGCACGCCACTAATTGCCTTCAAGGGGAAAAGATAAAGGCGGCGAAAATAACTCAATTTTCGATTTAATGGTCAACTTTCAGGACATAGACGCGAAGTGGCAATTGGCTTGGCGCGAGGCTGGGCTCTTTGAAGCAGAACCCAATGAGAAGCCCAAATTCTACCTCACCGTGGCCTACCCTTACGTTTCGGGCCCCATGCACATAGGCCACGGGCGCACCTATACGGTGCCGGACGTTATCGCCCGATACAAGCGCATGAGGGGATTCAACGTGCTTTTCCCCATGGCATACCACTTTACCGGGACGCCAATCGTCGGAGCGGCTAAGCGGGTGGCGCGCCGTGAATCAAACTTTATCAAGGTGCTTATCCAGCGCTACGGCATAACTGAAGAGATCCTGCCTGAGCTTGAGAACCCTCACTACTTCGCAAACTATTTCGCGAGGGAGAGTGAGCTGAGCTACCGCAAGGGTATGGAATGGCTCGGCTACTCGATAGACTGGCGCCGCGAGTTCACAACGGTGGACCCATCGTATAGCAAATTCGTCACTTGGCAATACCACAAGCTATGGGACAGCAACCTCATCGTGAAGGGCAAACATCCCGTCAAATGGTGCCCAGGTTGTGGTAACCCAGTTACCGATCACGACTTGCTTGATGGAGAAGGTGCCGAGATACTCGAATTCACGCTCTTGAAGTACAGGCTGGGCGAATACGTGCTTCCGGCCGCCACGCTTCGACCAGAAACAGTCTTCGGCGTGACCAACCTCTGGATGAACCCAGGGGTAAATTATGTAAGCGCTAGGGTAGGTGAGGAGCTCTGGATAGTAAGCGAGCAAGCAGTTGAAAAACTGAGTCAGCAAGGCCATAGAGTAGAGGATGTAAAGCCAATAAGGATAGACTTCAAAAAAGAGGTAGAAGTACCGCTTACCCGCAAGCGCGTGCCAATACTTCCAGCAACTTTCGTCGACCCTGACAACGCAACAGGGGTTGTGGGGTCGGTCCCTTCGCACGCTCCATACGATTACATAGCTTTGTTAGAATTGCAGAGAAAACCGGAGGCGCTTGAACCATACGGACTTTCTCCCCATGCCGTCGCTGAAATAAAGCCGATCTCGCTTATCGAGGTTGGCGGTTTCGGCGAGTCACCAGCCATAGATGTCGTCGAGCGGATGAAGATTAAACAGCAGAAAGATCCCAAACTGGAGGAGGCAACCTCCGAAGTATACCGCAACGAGTTTGCTAAGGGTCTAATGAGATCCTGGGTGCCAAAGTACGGCGGCATGCCCGTATCCCAGGCAAAGAAAGCGGTACAAGACGACATGCTGGCGAACAACGAAGCCGCCACTATGTATGAGTTCTCAGTCAAGCCAGTTACCTGCAGGTGTGGGACAAAGGTACTGGTGAAGGTGGTGGAGGACCAATGGTTCCTCAACTACGCGGACGGGGACTGGAAATCCAAAGCTAGAGACTGCCTTTCGCGCATGCACCTAGTTCCACCGGAGACCCGTGCCCAGTTCGAGCATACTATCGGATGGCTCCACGAGTGGCCCTGCACCCGCCGCATCGGGATGGGAACACCAGCTCCGTGGGACCCGGAGTGGATAATAGAATCCCTGAGCGACTCGACAATCTATATGGCCTACTATACGATCTCCCACATCTTGAAGAAAATCGGGCCTGAAAGGCTTAACGACGAGGTCTTCGACTACATTTACTATAACAAGGGTGACCCTGCATCTATCTCAGGCTCAAGTGGAATCGAAAGGAAGCTACTCGAACAGATGAGGAGGGAATTTGAGTACTGGTACCCGCTGGACTACCGAATGTCTGCAAACGAGCTCATTCCCAACCACCTCACCTTTCACGTATTCCATCACGCCCTGCTTTTTCCAGATAAATGTCCCCGTGGAATCGTAAATTTCGGGATCGCGGTGTCGGAGGGCGCCAAGATGTCCTCCTCGAAGGGAAATATAATCGCGATAAATGAAGCTGTGCGGGAGCACGGTGCAGACACGGTGCGTTTGTACCTTATGTCCACATCGGAGCCATGGCAGGATATGGACTGGCGCGCCGGTGAGGTAGAGGCAATGCGGAAGAACCTTGAGCGGTTCTACTCGTTCGCTGAGGAGTTGATATCCCTGCCAGATGCCAAACCTCTGAACTTAGCCCAGCCGGATAGGTGGATGCTTAGCAGGCTACAGGGACATGTCAAGGCCGTCACGGAAGCGCTCGACGCTTTCGAAACAAGGAAGGCCGCACAGCATGCTTTCTTCATGTTGATGCAGGATTTGCGCTGGTATCTGAAGCGCACTCGGGACCCGAATGCTCGTGCATATGTGGCGAAGAGGACGCTTGACATCTGGCTCCGGCTTCTGGCTCCTTTTACTCCCCATCTTTGCGAGGAACTCTGGAAACTTGCGGGGAAGAGTGGCTTCGTTTCTGCAGCTCCGTGGCCAAAGGTCGATACAGGCGTGGTTGATGCAGAGGCCGAACTTGTCGAGAACTACATCGGGCGGGTCTTGGAGGACACGGAGAATATCAGGAGGGTTTTAAAAACAGAGCACCTAAGCCGCGTCTGTCTCTATGTGGCTCAGGACTGGAAGTGGAAGGCTTTCAGAATCGCCATGACTCAAGTCAAAGGCGATAGGACTGAATTCGGCAAGTTGCTCCGCACCGTTGAGCGGGAACTTGGGCTTAGGCTGAAAACCTCCGATCTTTCGGAATATCTTCAAAGGTTGGTGCGGGAGCGTCGGGAGATACCCGAACAGGACCTTAAGACTCTGGAGACTGTGGAGGTTGACGAGATACGGGTCATTCGAGAGGCCGCTGACTTCATACGCGAGCAATTGGGTGCAATCGATGTTCAAGTTTTCAATGCAGACGACCAAGCGCGATACGACCCGAAGGATCGGGCGAGGCTCGCTGTCCCCCTCAGGCCAGCCATTTACATAGAGCGATGATGGTATGTCCAAGCTTGGCGAAGCTGTCCGTGACCTGCGTTACCTTCTCAATCAAGGCTATCCGCGAAGCTCCGCCGTGAACTTCGTCTCCAATCATTATCGCCTGAAACTTGAGGAAAGGAACCTGCTAGCGCGTTGCGTCTTCTCAAAGCAAGAAGTCTCTGAACACCTAAAAAAAGCGGTCAAAATCCGTTCGGTTAGGGGAAAAAAACTTGGGGTGGACGGTTACAACGTCCTGATAACTGTAGAGAGCATCATCTCAGGCAAACGGGTGATAAAATGTGATGACGGTTACACACGAGACTTGCGGGCAATTTTCGGTAAATATCGATCCACGAGAGCCACCGGCCGAGCTATTTCTTTGCTAATTGATAGGGTTGGCAGAGCTGGGCCAGAGACCGCGGTGTTCTTTTTCGACAAGCAGGTAAGCCGAAGCGGTGAACTAGCAGCGCTTGTCAGACGTGAAATGAACCTTAAGGGGTTGAAAGGAACTGCCCTCGCAATTGTGGGGGTGGACATGAAACTGAGGGCTTTCGATGTTGTTGCGAGCAGCGACCGGGCGGTCATAAAGCGAGCAGGGGCCATATGGGACATCCCGGTAGAAATATTAAATCGGAAAAAAGCGGATGTCCTTGTATTGAGAAAATTTTGAAAAATCCTTATCTCCTTTGGGCTAGCAATTTTTCAACAACTTTTAGATCGCTCATCGTATTGACGTTTAAAACTTGCTCAGTTTTATCAAGGACCAAGACGCTCTGTGGCATCCTTGATTTACCTACGTATCTACCGTCAACAATGCTGATTCCTATGGGGGCCAACCACCTATTCTTTGCTCTAAAGGGATATTTTTGCTTCGATCCGAGTCGCTTGTAATCTTCCACGGAAACTGCAACTAAAAGAGAGGGCCTCTTGCACTGTCTATAATGGGCCACTATTTCATCTATCAACTCCCCGGTAATCAACGGCAAATCGGCTGAGATTACCAGCACCGGAGAAAAAAGCGCGCATTTCTTTATCGCATACCCCATGTCGGTGCAATATCCCCTACCGGGTGTTTTCACAGTTTTTATTGATAGATCGTGCGCAAGTTTGGCAGTTTTTGGTGTAAATTTGCTCACCGCAACCACTATATTGTCAACACTTCTAGAGCTACGAAGAGCCTCGATTACCAACTCTATCATTGTCTTTTGGCTGACTTTAATCAAAGGTTTTTCACAAGTTTTCTTCATACGAGTGGCCTTGCCGCCCGCCATAATAAGTGCTACCACACCCATCTTGTCATCACCAATATTACGACGATGCATATCGCTCGAGTGATTTCGTTAGTCGCACCAAAGGTATCCCCAGCAACGCCGTTGAAGTGATGGTGGGCAACTGCAGTCATCACCAGACCAGAGACGATACTTGCGGTTACTACAACCAACCCCATAGGACCCAAAAAAACCACACACACAACGATAGAGGAGATTAGTGCCACGAGAAAGCGATAGCTACCGTGTGAGCCGCGCATAGCATCGATAAAGTATGTGTTTAATCCTCTATGGGCGGACTTACCTGCCATCGCCATTACCACCATCGAGAATTTTGCTGAAGTTTCCGCAGCTATCAAAGCGGGAGCGATATAAAGAAGTCCGATATCAGCGACGCTAAACACCGTTATTAAAATTACAATCAAACCCAAAGCGATGCCGCCCGCTCCGACATTTAGATCCTTCATTGCTCTAATCTTCTTTTTTGGCGGTCCCATAGCCATGACTCCATCCCCAAAATCGAAGAGGCCGTCAATATGGCCAAAACCGCTCAAAACTGCGATAAAACCAAACACCAGTATTCCCGTTAATAAAGGAGGTAACACGTGCAAGCTAAGCCAACCAAAACACCCCACGATAAAGCCGATAAGTGCTCCAACTGCTGGGAAGAGGTAGACGTGCTTTGCCGCTATTTTCAGAGCATCGGAATCCATGCCTACTGGGAGGATCGTAAGAAACCCGACAACGTTCCTAACTCCGCTGAGGATCCCCATAATTATCTACACATCAAGGCAATTGTGTACATATTTGACGAAATCCCGCCCAGTAACCCTGCTATAATATCATCGGATACTGGTCCAAGTTTTTTGAGGATGCCCGGCTTTGCCTTGTCAAATCTGATATATTCAAAAACTCCTTTGCTGCCAGCTATGTAGTCGGCTATTGCCATGCCAAGCACTTCGTCGGCCACAAACCACCTAGGGTCTTTATTGAACTCTCGCTTGGAAATACCGGGTATAAGGCCCAACCTTCCTTTTTCATCCAGCATTAGACCAACCGTCACCAACGCGGACACATTCGCGTCGGAAAGAGTTCTTTCGAGTTCTTTTCTTGCTATTCTTGCTGCTTTCTCCTTGGTTTCAACACCTGGGTGAGATACGTGAAGTTCAAGTATCGCTGCTATGAGGTCGCCTGAAGGTATTCCCCGACGTTTCAATTCTTTCAACAACAACTTCGGAATGTTCTTTCCCCCTAAAGAGACTAAACCCGACCAACCAGTTTTTCATAATTTTTTTCTATTTCCGTTAAAAGAGCAGTACAGGTAATCTCGCCCTTGGATTTCAACATGGCCGCTATCGCTGTACCACCTGCTCCAACCCCCTCCTTGGCTACCCCTCCTTCGTAAGCCTTAAGCCCATCGAATCTTGAGCTACCAAAATTAAGGTTCGCGGCAAGGATTGGAACATCCGCGATTTTAGAGATTATTCCCTTCAAGTCTGCAGTTCTGTCGTGGATTATCCATCGAGTCGTGCCTATCATAATATTCTTTAACACATCGGCCTCCAAAGCCTTGACCACCGATAAGACCGCACCGGTTTGGGTACCGCCTGCCAATATAACTGGTATCTTTTCCGCGGCGCCGATAGCCATTCCGGCGAAAGCTGGGATCGTTGGGTCGCCCAAGCATTCTATTGCTTTCACAGGATCATGCTTTAGATCACCGATGCCTATTCCTGAAGCGCTCATCCCCTCTTCAACTGTCTTTATCTTCAAATCGTGTGGATTGTTGGGCATGCTGCTGCTAACTTTCATTCGAGCGTCTATCCCCATCGCCAACATTACACCAAGAGCGGTTGTCGTTCCTCCGGCTATGCTCTCGCCAATCACGAGGTAGTCTGCAAACGCGGCGAAGCTTCTTCCGCAAATCTTCGCTCTTTCGATCACCTCTTCAACATTTTTTACCGCTTTTCCGCTTCTGATGTCATCACCCGGCGCCCCGCCCAAATCTATAAAAGGAGCGTGTGGTTTGACCCTTACGCCACCGGATACGGTAAAAACCGGGATATCAGCAATTTTTAAAGATGACATCGTAATCAACGCGGGAGTTGGTATTCCATCTGGCGTTACCGGAACACCCTCTATACATTTACATCTGCCGTACAACAAGAGCTCTGCGTCAGCAGGAGGCGTACAATCGGTTATTTCGGGAAAAGCACCTGCTGCAGAAATCCCGGGGATTTTAGCGGTTTCGGTGTTTCCTATAGTGCAGATGAACATCGGTTTTTTGCCTAGCAATTTATCTATAAACTCATTACCCCTTGCCTCGTTATGGGCCACGATTATGTCGTTTTGCATCATTTAACAACCCGCAAATGTTTTTATTATAAAGACTGGCATTACTATGATGGCCAGAAATAAAAACACTACTAATTTCATAATTCTGAGGGCGCGGGCCACATGTCTTTGACAAATTTTATTATCGTTATCTCCAAGTCTATAGTGGCCAATTTTTTCTAACCTGATGCGCAGGGCACCGGCCATGGCGGACATCGGCCAACCTGCGTTCATGCTTGAAGTATTATTCCTATCTCTTTTCAAAATCTTCCAAGAATTTCTGTGACTCTCCCTTAACAATAAGGCAGCAAGGACCATCAGTAACGCTGTTAAACGGGCTGGTATAAAATTCAAAATGCTGTCGAGCTTGGCGGAAAACCATCCAATGTTTATGTGTTTAGGATCCCTGTAGCCAACTACTGAGTCTAAAGTGTTGGCCACGCGAAATGCGATTGCTCCCGGAACGCCGAATATGGCAAAGAAAAAAAATGCCGAGGTTATTCCATCGACGGTACTCTCCCCGATGGATTCTACCGTTGCCGAAAGCATCAGTTTTTGATTGAGCTTAGAGGCGTCCCTCCTGACGATTGAGGAGAGATTTCTGCGGGCTTTGCGGAAGTCGCCTTCTTTCAGAGCCGTTGTTACTCTGAGGGATGCGCGTTCCATGCCTTTTACAGCAAACGTGAGCTTTAGAAGGATAGCCGCGACGATGACATATACAACTAGAGGAAGATATACTTGAATCAGAAAAAGAACCACGTAAACGGGAATCGAAAAAACACATATTAAAAATAATACGAGCAAAATGCCATTAATTTTCTCGTGCCTCGAACTTTTCACCCTGAGGTGGGGTTTCAAAAATGCGGCCAGTTTGCCCATCCAGGCGGTCGGGTGAAATCTGTCCGGAGGGTCTCCAAATACAAAATCCATAAGTAACGCCAGAAGCATTACCGCCAACGAGACTATAAAATATTGTAAGTTCATCGACAAAGAATCCTACTCCAAAATTTTCAACTGGTTATTAATTAAATCCTCCTTAA
>CAYUMT010000015.1:2624-27657 GCA_964446015.1 Hadarchaeota archaeon (SeqCode) | reverse complement strand
CAAAGGATGAATTGAAACCGAAGGGCTTGGTAGGAATATCGGACAAACAGATCGATTTCCACTTTGACACACACTACAAGGGTTACGTCACAAAGCTAAACGGAGTGCTCGAAAAGCTGGAGACTACAGACCGGAGCAAGGCCAATCAGAACTACAGCGAGTACAGGGCTCTGAAGGTCGAGGAAACATTCAACCACATGGGGGTCTTACTTCACGAGCTATACTTCGAAAACCTGAGGGATGGCAAAGGAACAAAACCCGGGGCAAAACTGATGGAAAAAATCAGTGGGGACTTTGGATCGTTTGAAAAGTGGAAGGAGGATTTCAAGGCCTGCGGAATAGCGCTGAGGGGCTGGGCAGTGCTTGTCCTTGACCTAACCACTGGCAGATTAATCAACAACGGCTTGGATGCCCACAACGTGTACGCGATGACAAACACCATCCCGCTTTTAGTCATGGACGTCTACGAACATGCCTATTACGTGGACAACGGGCCGAAGAGGGCGCCCTACATAGACGCCTTCCTCGAAAACGTGAATTGGAACGTCGTCGAAAAGAGATTGGAAAAGGCCATACGAGCGGGTGTCTAACAACCTAAATAACGAATAGCGGTGAAAGATTAGCTCGGTGTGCTATGGTTATCCATATCGCCGAGAGCGTGCTCGGAGTATTTGCATTCGACGACGAGGGCAAACTGGTAGCCTCCAGACAGTTCCCTCGAAACCAGGCTGAGGTAGCCGGAAGGATCGCGAGCATCCAGATGGGCACCCCAACCAGCGAGCATCGTGAACTCATAGCCGAGCTGTTAAAGGATGGTAACAAAGAGTTCACCTTGGAGTCAAAGCTGTTGGTGGAAAGGCTCCGTAGCGAATTCAGACGGGCAAAGTTCGACCACCTAGTGCCAAATCCAGCTGGCTCCATTTTGCGGAGAAATCTGCGCGAAATCTCCGAGGACCTAGGCTTCGAGGAGGTGGATAGCTTCACCCGCGATATTAACTTTATCCTCACGCGCCACAAGCTCCGCGACGAAGCGGCACGACGCGACAGCCTCATCGTCCAATCCATAGGCTTGCTAGATGATATCGACAAGTTCGCGAACATCCTTGTGGGAAGGATCCGGGAGTGGTACTCCATCCATTTTCCCGAGCTAGACCGCCTAGTTCAGGACCATGATGTCTACCTCAAGCTTATACTATCATTTGGGACCCGCGATGGTTTCACAAAAAAAGCGATAATGGATGCTGCGGAGATTCCGGAGGAAGACGCGGCCGAAATAGCAAGAGCCGCAGAAAAGACGATTGGGGCACCTTTCGACGAAATCGATGTGAAGGCCATCCTAGTTACCTCAAAGGAAGTCCTACACCTCTATGAAATTAGAAAGGAGGTGTCCGAATACATCGATGGTCTGATGTCCCAAATTGCCCCCAACCTGCGCGCTGTGGTTGGGAGCTCAATTGGGGCTCGCCTGATATCGCTCGCAGGAGGCTTGGAGAAGCTCGCTCGCCTACCAGCCAGCACCATGCAGGTGATGGGCGCTGAAAAGGCCCTTTTCAGGTCGATAAAGACGCGGGCCAGGCCACCGAAGCACGGGGTGATCTACCAATACCCTGAAGTACGAGGATCGCCAAAGAAATTACGCGGGAAAATAGCTAGGGCGCTTGCCGGGAAGATGGCTATCGCAGCAAGGGTTGATGCCATGGCCGGAGAGTTCGTGGGGGACAGGCTGGCGACTAACCTGTCGGCTAGGATAGCTGAAATAAAATCGAGGGGGGTAAGAGAATCGTCATAAAGGTTTGTAAACACGAACAATTTTCGTCCGTATACTGGGTAGAAATGGAGGATGGGACAAAAAAGCTCGCCACGGTTAACTTCACGCCAGGGACTAAAGTTTACGGCGAGAAGCTTTTTGAGGTCCAAGGAGCAGAGTACAGGCTCTGGGATCCATACCGTAGCAAACTTGCGGCCGCGATTGTCAAAAAGTTGAATGAGGTTCCGATAGCCCCCAAAAAGAACGTGCTTTATCTTGGGGCTGCCAGCGGCACCACCTCCTCACATGTTTCAGATATTGTCGGACAGGGGGGCTGCGTGCACTGCGTGGAGGTCTCATCACGACCGCTCCGCGACCTGATGGTGGTCTGCAGTAAAAGGTCGAACATGATGCCGATTCTTGCTGACGCTAGACAACCTCATAGTTACTGCCCTCTCATTGGAAATATCGATGTCATCTACCAAGACGTTGCTCAACCCGATCAGACCGACATCCTGTTGGCTAATGCAAGGACATTCCTGAGAGAGGGCGGATATGCGATGTTTTGCTTAAAGGCGAGGAGCATAGATGTGTCAAAAGAGCCAAGGGAGATATTCAGGAACGAGATGGAACGCCTTGAGAGTGAACTTGAAGTGGTGGACGCCAAAATCCTAGACCCCTATGAAAAAGACCACGCAATGATCTTGATGAGAAAATAAGCACAATTTTGGGCTAACCCTTGGATGAACAATGTATAGAAGCAATGGCAGAAAAATTAATAAAACATTTTAATCACTTTTATTCTGATAACCTTGATAAAAGAACAAATGAGAATCTTCGACAACATAGATGTCAGCTTAAAGAAGGAAACCATTATGAATAACCCTCCATTCTCCAATTGGGTCAAAGATAAGGAACACCAGGAAAAGCTGGAAGGGTTGGTGAGCGAATTCCTCAGGGAAGTCCAATCCTATGTATCGCCTAAAGGTATTGTCAACGTCTTGCGCAGGGAAAAAACTGATATCGATGGATATGCCCCTCCGGACCCCATATTAAAATCTGAATTTTTGGTGGTAGGCGTTGTGACCATAGGGGAACGGGCCGATAAAACTCCAATGAAAGATAAACTTTTAGATAGCTTGGTCACCGATGCGCTGGAAAACGTTGTATTAATCAAAGCTCAAAGGAAGATTATCGAGTTTATCAAAGGGGAGGCCGAGAAATCGGACCTAAAAACGACGCGTGTTATCCCTCCTGGAAGTGGCAGGACCGAATGGGGAATTGAAAACCAAGAATTCATCTTCAAAAACTTAGAGCCGGAGAAGATTGGGGTTAAACTTACGCCCAGTTATTCAATTAAGCCAAAAAAATCGCTTTCATTTATTATGGGCCTAGGGCACGATATTGAGCAAGCTAGTGATCTATTTTCCTGTGATGGATGCAAGAGACTAGATTGTGCTTATCGAACTTGACTATATCTCCTAACTCGAAAATTTTACTTCTAAAACTTAAGGTGGCGGGGGACGCGTCCCTAGCTCGACCGATATTATCATTGCCTTATCGTTTCTCACCACCTCCATATCAATCGTTTGACCGGGCAGGGTGTGCTCTGCAAGATACGTTAACAGATCATCGCCATTCACAATACGGACACCATTTATTGCTGTCACCAAATCACCTCCAATTGTTACGGTACGAGTGGATGTTTGGATCTGACGAGTTCCGGCTCGAATACCTGCTTTATCAGACGGACCTCCGGCCACCAATTCTGTGATCAGCCACCCATATGTCACACTCGTGCCCATAGCGCTGGCGATTTCGTAGTCCATGTCAATTCCCACAACGCCCAACCAAGAATGTTGACCGTAAAATCCAGTTTTTACCAGCGACCCTATCTCCCTCATTATTGTGCTGGATGGAACGGCGAAACCCAACGCCTGGCCACCTGATACTATAGCCGTCGTTATCCCCACGACCTGCCCTAGGTAGTTCAGCAACGGTCCACCTGAGTTTCCTGGATTGATTGGCGCACTTGTCTGGATGATGTTTGCGATTGAAAACATACCCATTGTCGATTCCTTTATCGTCCGCCCAAGCTGACTCACTATCCCTGTGGTCATGGAGCCGGTGAGTCCAAATGGATTGCCAACTGCTATCACAGGGTCGCCCACCTTTAGGTAGGAAGAGTTAACTATCTGAAGAGGCTTGAATTCCGCAGCCGGGGCGTCCGACGAAAGCACCGCAAAATCAGCATATGCATCATATCCCAGTATTCTAGCCTCGTAAGTGTTTCCATTCCTGAATGTCACGGTGACACTTTGGGTATCATTGACAACGTGGAAGTTCGTAATTATTACCATCTGCCCTTCAAAATTATAAACAAAACCAGATCCCTGAACCTCTTGATATTGCGAACCAAGTATCGTGCTCTGCTGTATAAGCCCTCGAACAGACACGACCGAATCTTTGACCCTGTCATACAACGCAGAAAGCGAGGTGTTATCCCCCTGTATAACTACAACATTTTCTGGAAGGTTGGAAAGCTGGTCCCGGAGCGTGGAAACTTGGTCTTCCAAGTAGCTAATCCTCTGAGAGGTTACCAGATATCCTGCTATTCCCCCCGCCAATAATCCGACTATCAGCGCGACTGCCACTAGGCCCATAACGAACGTGGTCGTGTATTTGCCCTTTCTAGGTCTAGCCAATTAATTTCCCATAGGAAAGGTTTTGAGACATTCCTTTAACACTTGTGGTTCACAGACATGTAAAAACTAGAGAGAATTTTTGAACCTGGTGCAAAATATCCAACGACCATCGATAGCTGGATCAAGACTGCACTATCTTTAATTACCTTATTTTTTCACCCAAAGTAACCAGCGTTCCATTTCCTATCAATATCCTATTAACCATAAAATCAATTTCCTGAATTCTTTCCCTTTGTTAATATCTTGGGATGCTTTTATGGGCAACTTTGATCAAGTCGTTAGCGCGTCGTTACCTCGCAGCCGCTTTCTGTGACTATCACTGTGTGCTCGGCCTGGGCAACTTTTCCCCCAGCTCGCTCAGCGAGCACGTAGTAGGGCCAAAGCGCCGCTATGCCGACAAGTTCTCGGAGAGTAAGTTCAAGCCTGAGCTTCGACATGCGCTTGGCCAGCCACCTCTCCGCGAAAGGCAGTCCATTATATTCTCGCTTGATGTTCCTCAGGAGCTCGCGTGACATCCGCAGTCTGGTCGGCATGTCGCGCATATGCCGGAAGATGTAAAGCTGCCTACGATCCGCAACATAGCCCGTCCCATCCGTGACGAAGGGCTCAATCGCCAACGCGTCACCAACGTTTAAAGTTTGACCTGTCTTTCCACCTACATTGGGTATCGTTATCCCGGCGTGAAGGTTCCATCTAGCCAGGCTGTGGCCAGTGAGGTTCCTGATGGGCTTTAAGCCAGCCGCAGTTGCAGTTTCCTCCACAACTTTTCCAATCTCGCCGACGTCAATTCCAGGCTTTACCGCTGCTATGGCCGCCTCAAGAGCTTTCTCAACCACCTGGACTATTTCAACCTTTTCCCCAGTCGCGACCGTGAAAGCCGTGTCGGAGATGTATCCGTCCAAATGGGCCCCGATATCAACCTTCACCATGTCGCCTTCCTTAATCACTGTATCATCACCATCGGGGGGGCTGTAGTGAGCTGCGATCTCGTTTAACGAGACATTGCATGGGAATGCTGGCTTAGCCCCCTTCTCCACTATAAGATTCTCTGCAGTTTCTGCTATGTCCAGCAAGCTCGCGCCAGATTTTACCATTGGGCGAACCTGCTCCCTAACTTCAGCCAGTATTTTGCCAGCACCGCGGTACTTTTCCAGCTCTTCCTGGGATAACATTCTACCACCAAACGAAGTTGTTTAATGCGCCCAATCAATTAAAACTTGGGGTACACGGCAGTAACCTCAGAGTTACCTTAATTTCCCCTCTTTGAGAGCAAACTGATGTCTAACCAAGACAGAAGTTATTGTATTGTCCTGAATTATTCCGAAATTTAAAAAATATATTTATTTACATAACGCAGAGATTTTATATGGAATTGTCATGGTGGGCTCAAGAAATTTAATTGCATTACAGGTCGCAAACATCTTAGCATTTCTGTTGACGCTCTTAATTAACGGTTCGGCCGCCAGCATAGGTTTAAATGGAAAAACCACCGGCCAGATTTCAGAAATGTATCCGACACTGATAACGCCTGCAAACTACACCTTCCAAATATGGGGAATAATCTACATCCTTTTGCTTATCTTCGTCGTCTTCCAAGCTCTACCGAAACAGAGGGAGAAAACCTTCATCCAGCAGATTGGCATCCTTTTCGTATTGAGCGGTCTCCTAAATATAGTGTGGCTATTCCTTTGGCACTACGGGCAGATAGTCGTGTCCGTAGCATTCATGTTCGCCCTGTTAGCCACTTTGATTGCAATTTACCTGCGGCTACAGATCGGCAAATCCAGCGTTCTCTTGAAGGAAAAATTATTGGTGCATTTGCCATTCAGCGTGTACCTGGGTTGGATTACTGTAGCTTCCATCGCCAATGTTGCGACGGCGCTGACCTCGATTAACGTGGGGCAATTGTTAATCGGCAATGTAACTTGGGCAATTCTAGTAATCGCGGTGGCCTTGATTATAACCTTACTCGTCATAGCTACGAGGAGGGACATAGCCTATAGCCTAGTTCTCATATGGGCCCTCGTGGGAATCATGGTCAAGCAAAGTGCAACTCAGAGCGTCGTGCTTACCTCGGGCATAGGCGCGGCCATCATTGCCGCAGCTTTGGTAGTGTTGATAGTTTCAAGGCTAAGAAAATAATATCCAAAGCTACTTCGCTTAATTACAAAAAATCTAGTGCTATAGATAATCCTAAAATAACAGGAATAACGGCAGTGGGGGTCGTGAATCCCATAATTGGATTACTTGGCCACTCGGCGGGCAAAACCTCCGCACTTTCGCATTAAGTATAATACTCCTTGGCGTGGAAAAAATATGGATGCAAAATTGCAACAGAAAGAGGAATTAATAGCCCCCTGCGGGATGAACTGCGGAATATGCGCCGGATACCTTGCCCTCAGACATGATTTGAAAAGCAAGGGAATCAGGATGCCCTACTGCGCGGGATGCAGGCCAAGGGGTAAGAGATGCTCATTCCTGAAGAAGAGATGTGATCTGCTCCTGAACGGCAGGGTGAAATACTGTTATGAGTGCAAGGGCTTCCCGTGCGAGAGGCTACAAAGAATTGACAAGCGTTACAGGACTCATTTCCGAATGAGCATGATTGAGAACCTTGAATTTATCAAAAAGAACGGTATAGCTAAATTCATTAATCGGGAAAAGAAAAAATGGAAGTGCCCCAAGTGCGGCGGAATAATATGCTGCCACAACGGTCTATGCTTCGATTGCGAGTTGAATAAATTGAAAACCAAGAAAAAATTATACAGATGGGAGGATGATTAAATGGAAACAAGGAAACCAAAAATTGACATGGAAAATACCTTTTTAACCGAGCTGCAAGCGCGGGTTCTTGAGCTCAGGACGAAGGGCCTCACCCAAGCCGAGATCGCGGGCAGGCTCAAGACATCGCGAGCCAACATCAGCATCCTAGAACGCCGGGCAAGGGAAAACATCGCGCGCGCAGAACGAACCCTAAAGCTGGCCGCAAAGCTTCGAGCCCCTGTAGTTATAAAGGTAAAACAGGGTGACGATGTCCTAGAGCTACCAAGTAGGCTGTATAAGGCCGCAGATTCAGCCAAGCTCTTGGTCAAACAAGGGACCGCCGACATAATAGCAAAGATCCAAAAGGACGCCGGGGATAAAATTCACGGCCGTTCTGTGGTAAAAGGGTTTGACTTAGTCCTGACCTCGGAAGGAGAACTCCTCACCGCATGAACTTCTCTAGACCCATCTGTTTTTCTCTCTCGAATTTCAGATCATCCTCTCTATAGCCTAGGACCTCCATTATTCGCATTACCGCGGGCAATACCTGGTTACCCACATAGTAATCCGGGTCATACTCCCTACCCCTAAAATCCTCAATGGGGATTGCTCGCTCGCTTATGCTACCGGCCCCTTTAGCCTCTATATAAGCTATCATCATGCCGGGCTCAACCTCGTGACCCAGTTCGCGAAGGCGTTTGGCCGCGACGACGTGGGGTCCAATCGCCCGATAATTCTCAATGGGCATCTTCAACTGCGTGTAGATCACTAGGTCGTCGATGTCGACGCGCCCCTCTAATAGATCGCGAGTGGTCTTACGGACGATGTCGGCTGCTTTCTTCGGTGAGGCATCCTTTAGGATGGCCTTAAGCACCTCCTCCTGGGTTCTCTTTGCAATTGCAGCCCAATCCCGACGCACGAACTCAAGCCCTTTGACGACCATGCGACCCTCATCATCTATCATTGCGTAACGCTTCTTGGTTATGAAAACGCCCCGAGGGTAGAAACCCTCGAGCTCAAGTTCCATTATCCCCGGGAGGCTTTCGTTGACCTCCTCGAGAAAGCGCATTGCGTCCTCGTGGCTCTTTCCGTTGAGCTTGCAATGTAAGCTGTCAGTGTCGCCATAAATTACATCGAAGCCGAAATCTTTGGCCATCTCAATCGTCCTGTGGATGTAATGCCTGCCGAAGCTCGTCACGCTCTCCGCACACTGCTTCGAATACCACCTGGCCCTGGGGAATCCCAGCATGCCGTAGAAGGAATTAGCCACTATTTTCATTGCCCATTGCTGAGCGTCCAAAGACCTATACTCCTTGGTACCCCGTTTGAATTTTTTCTGCTTGGCCTTAAGCTTGACCCGGGCTTCGATTATTCTTTCAAGTACCGAGGGGATGAATCCCTTCCTTCGCTTGCAAAATCGGTAGCCAAGCTCCGGGACCTTGACAGCCTCATCCGGCCTACAATCCTTGCAGTTCAGGGTCGATGGGTCTATGTTATGTGAGACTATTATGGAGGGATAAAGCGACCTGAAATCAAAAACCACCATATCCTCATGCAGGCCCTTCTTGGGATCCATGACGTAAGCGCCTGTGTATGTCTCATCGGCCCTCTCTTCGAACTCCTCACCCACGGGCCTAGCCGGGACGAGCTCGCCAATCTTGTGCGCCTCGGCAACCAGAAGCCACTCCACGAGCTGACCTGCTGCCATCCTTTGCACATCGAAGAGATTCTGGCGGACTACATGGGTCAGCCCGAGGAAAAGCGGGAGAAGCTCTAAACCAATCTCGAGTGTGGAGTCCGCGTCGGCCATAGAGTATTCGAGCAGCCTGCGCCCTGGCTCACCGCCCCTTTCCCAAGCGCCAACAATCTCTGTGAACTCGAAGTCGGGCTTTTCCTTCCCCATCATGTGGCGATAAACATCTTCGAGGGTGTAATGGATGAGCCTTATATTTCCGATCGTTGCGAGAAAGTCGACCATTGCAAACGCGTCAACGTGAACGCGCCCTCGAATTTTAGAAGCTGAAGCAACCCTACGCTTTCGGAACAAAACTTCCGAGCCATCCCGGCCCAAGTCCAACTTTACCTTGAGCCGCCTCGCTCGATCGCGCATGTAGGGAAAGTCGAACAAATCCGCGTTATAGCTGAGCAGGATATCAACATCCCGCTCCTTCACCAAGTCCACGAAACGCCTGAGCATGTCACGCTCGCTGCCAACGACCTCGACATAGTCCAGCTTGGCGCCCAGGTCCTTCCAAGTTATTACCTTACGGAATCCCCGATTATCCGCTAGGCTTACCATTATTATGGGGTCCTTCTCGGGCCTTGGGGACCTCGCGGGGTTGTATACCTCTATGTCAAAGCTCATGATGTTCAACTTGGGTTCAGCCAATGACGTTGGCTTTGGCGGGGCATCCAAGATTACCGTCTTTATGCCGTCTCTTTCCTCAGCTCTACCGCTGAACTCGATGCCGGCCATTGGAACCAATCCCACGTCCACGAGATAGCGCCGCAATGGTGGTATATCGAACTCGTAAATCCCCAAAACGCCTGGCAACTCGCGCATAGCGTGCCGAATCGGGGGCATATCCCTCGGTTGACGGAAGGTGACCTTTATCGCGTCGACATCTTGGCCCAAGCGCTTCCGTTTGACCACCTCGACGCACTTTGGCTTGATTTTCCCGCCGTGCTCGTTCAATTCTATTTTTGAGACGAGTTTCGACACCTTCGCTGCATAATCGGAAGTGGCGTATAGATATTCCTCAAAACTTGGGTCCATGGCGACTATGGTTTCATTCCCGGTTTTTACAAATAGCCTTATGCTCGGGTGGGCCTCCTCTTCTGCATAGTCAACATCCAACAGTAGCCCCTTCATATCACTCATAAGAAAATTGTTGCTCCTTAGGTAAAAGAACTTAATTTGAACCTGAATTTCCTAAATCCCTGCCGGGGCCGGAACCGTTAACTTTCTGTCAATTTTCACTAGTTAAAGCATGCGACTCTACACTTTACATATGTAAAGTCAGGCAAAAACTTAAAGGTCTAAACCCTTCGTTTGTTATTCTTGGAGGTGTTACAATCGAAATACCAAAATATGTCGGATCGCTAAAGGGCAAAGACTTCCTTAATACGCAGGACTTCAGCCAAGCCGAAATCAAAAGTGTCATAGACGCAGCTGATGATTTGAAGGCAAAATTCAACAAGAGAACGCCTACGCCTTTTCTACCGGGAAGAACTCTGTTCATGATATTCTACAACAAATCTCTACGAACGCGGAACTCATTCGAAGCTGGCATATATCAACTGGGTGGCCACGCCCACTTCCTCAGCCCAACGGACCTCTATACGCCGACCTTACCCGAGGACATGGTGCCTTATGCGACTGAGGCTATCTCGGATGTCGCGCGGGTATTGGCCCGCTACGGCGACTCCATATCCATCAGGATCTATGGGGACCCAGCGAAGTGGACCATAGGTCGCGGGCACCGAGTTATAGAGGAGTTTGCAAAGTGGTCGGATATACCGGTGCTGAACATGGAAGACGATCTCTACCATCCGTTCCAAGCGTTGGCTGACATCCAAGCTGCCAGAGGTGCCGAACCAAAGCTGAAGGGGAAGAAATTCGTAGTATCGTACGCGTACTCGGGCGGGCTCAAGCCTCTTGCCGTTCCTCAAAACGAAGTTCTGATAACTACGCAGTTCGGGATGGACGTAGTACTCGCTCACCCGAAGGGCTTCGAGTTAGAGGACGTCGTGGTTAATGCCGCGAAGGAGAACTCAAAGAAATACGGCGGAAGCTTAGAGATCTCCCACGATATGAAGGAGGCCTTTGAGGGGGCCGATTTCGTTTATCCGAAGGCTTGGTCGCCTAAGCAGTTCGTGCCACCTCTCAACAAGAGTGTTGACAAGGATGGCGCATCTGCGTACCAGGCCAAGTTCAAGGACTGGATTTGCACGCGCGAACTACTTGACGCGACCAACAAGGCATACTACATGCACTGTGGTCCCGCCGACCGAGGACAGGAAGTCACGGACGAGGTACTCGACGGCTACGAGCGCTCGCTATACTTCGAAGAGGCAGAAAACCGCTTGCACGCGCAGAAAGCAGTAATGGCAATGGTGATGAAGTAGGTCGGCCTTTTGGTCTAAATAACCCCCGGATATTTTCCGGGGTTATCTTCTTTTTAAACTAGCTAAGCGGCTAATTTTTTCCCAAGAACTTCTTGAGCTGCCCGAGCTCGGGCTCTATCGTTATGGGTTTTTTCACCTGCCGCATCGCAGTGTTGACGTCCTTCAGCCCGCCTCCTGTTACCTCGACCACGATGACATCAGAACGGTCGAAAATCCCCGCATCTAGCATTTTAAGAAGCCCCGCAAGACCTACGGATCCTGTGGGTTCGGCAAAGATTCCCTCTTTTCTCGCGAGGATTTTCTGCGCCTCGAGGATTTCCGGGTCTGTGACGGTTTCGGCCACTCCCCCAGTACGCTTAACGGCCGGTATCGCGGTGTCCGCATCCCAAGGAAACGGATCTATGCACCCGCCCGCGCAGGTATTCGGACTTGCCCAACATTGAATCTCGCGTGGGGATGTGCTTTCCCTGAAAGCCTTTACGACCGGCGCACAACCCTCGGGCTGTATTGCGACCAAATGGGGTAGGCCTTTGATAAAACCGAGCCGTTCGAATTCAAAGTATCCCTTCGCATTTCCGGATAGAAGCGTTCCAGCCCCAACTGGAACGACTAACCAGTCTGGCGCCTTCCACCCGAGTTGCTCACATATCTCGTAAGAGATCGTCTTTGACCCCTCTGGCTGGTACGGGTTGAAGGCCCCTCCACTAGGGATAGGATGCCAACCGTACTTTTTCCAAGATTCAATCATCATTTGATAGGTTGGATCACCTTCGCCCTTTGCCTTGGGACGGACAACGATGGCCCCGTGCATCGAAAGCTGGGCAATTTTACTTTCGGGTGCATCCTCTGGGACAAACGTGTAACACTTGATTCCAGCCTTTGCCGAATAAGCGGATAGCGCGATCGCGGCATTACCGCTTGAAGCACAAACAACCGTCTTAGCTCCGAACTCTACGGCCTTTGAGACCCCGACGCTCATCGGTCGGTCCTTGAAGGACGATGTGGGATTACGAGTCTCGTCCTTGAGATAAAGGTGCTTCATCTTGAGATCCTCCGCCAAGTTTTTAGCCTCAAGAAGAGGTGTGCCCCCTTCACCTAGCGTGACTATATTTTTCCTGTTGGAGACCGGCAGGAGCTCGAAGTACTTCCAAACGCCGCTTGGGCGCTTGGCTAATTCCCTCTTGTTAATCTTCTCTCCAATCGCGTCGTAGTCGTAGATGATGTTGAGCTTTCCGCCACATTTCTCACATACGTAAATGCCAACATTTGGTCTGTTCCTTTTGCCGCACTTTAGGCACTCTAGCTCGACCATGAACACGTGACAACCTCATACCACACTTTAAAAAACGGTGGAGCCTGTGCATTTAAATGCATTTACGTTTAATCTTTCTGGGATGCTTGATGTGGGTTGAGATATTACTCGGTGCGATAATACTCATAATGCTGATCTACATCCTCTTCGCAAAGGGCGGTTTAGCGAGGGCACAAACGCACCAGCAAGAACTCGATGCCCAGCGGGAAGAGCTGAGAATGCTCCGAGAGGCAAACGAGGCACTCCGCGGAACTCTGGGCATAAACGAGGAGGGGAAGACGGAGCGCCGCGAGGACCTATTCCAGTTTGTCAGGGACCTTGAGGGCCTGAGGGGAGCAATTGCAGGGTCGAAAGTTTCCCAGTCAATGCTCTACAGCCGTTACAGACTCAACCCAGGTCCGGAACTCTTTGAACAGGTTTTAAAGGCCAGGCAAAGCATTGACCCGATAGTTAAGAGGAGGCTGGCCGACGAAATTTTAGTTGGGGAAGCCGGTAGATCTATAATGAGAAGCTTGAATTCCGGAGCAACCATTGAAAGCGCGGCAGCTGAAGCAGGCATGCCACTTGCGGTTGCGAAGGGCCAGATAACAAGACTCCAGATTTTGGGTTACTTGGACTCAAGCCTGAAACCAACTGTACGTGGGCGTGAAGCTTTAGTTTAAAGGCTATCGATACCATCAACTAATCTCAATCATAGAGCTTGCTGGAGCTACAAAAAAGATTCACTAGCTAACCCAGAACTGCCTCGTGCGTGAGTAGATCTTCTCAGCCTGAAGGATTGCCCTGTAAAATGCATCTTCATCCCTTGGATGACTGGCGAGGATGCGCACAGCTGTCTGCGGTCCAACCCCGCGACCAGCGAGCGCCACGATCGCACGCTTGCCGTATGTCAATACCAGGTCCGCAATTCTAAAAGCGCGCCTGACTAACCTTTGCTCCTCGGCCGTTAGTTTTTTGCCAGCCACTTGTTTTTTAATCGCGGCCAAGAAATCGACGCTTTCGTGCGGAAGTATGGCGATTAACTTAGCTCCACATTTTTTGCAAAACACTGGATCGTGCAAGCGACCCACTCGCGTTAAAACCGACCATTGATTACAGTTCATACAATGGAGCCTAACGCGCTGATGGTCAAGGCGTTGCTTGAGTGCCCGTAGTATTTCCATCTCGGCGCGCTTTGGTATGACGAGTTCGCCGCTAGCTAGCTCGTTGAGTACTGTCCAAGCCAATGGCGTGGGTCCCTCTTTTTCCCTGAATGAAATTACAAGTTTGAGTTTACCTGAACACAGTAAGCTAAGCAGCATCTCCGTACGTCTCACATCAAGTTTCTCAATCATCGTTTCCCTCATAGCCTCATCATAAATCGGCGTTCCGTCAAAGGCCCTGAGTATGCGGCGAAGGTTAATCTGAGCTAGTTCAGCATCCTTCTTTATCGCGCCGAACCTCTTCGCCACGTGCACCAAGCGCCATCGAAAAATTGAACTATCCCTAAGTGTCAGCTGAAGGATCGACCTGAGGTGTTTGGGATTTAATTCCATCAAAGTTCTTTCGATAAGTTCGGGCCTTGCATCACCCGGGAATCTAAAAGCGATGCGATACGGGTCAACCTTGACCGCCACGCTGGATCCGATCCTCGCCGATAAAAGTGAGGCGAGCGCCCAGGCGATGGTCTGGTTAACAAGGCTCCCCCAGCAAACGTGCAGCACTGAGAAATTACCGCTTGTCTCGATAACGAGCCTTTCATTAGTCGGTAGGGGGGACCCGCTGTTCAAATGCTCTTGGATTTGATCGACGAACCAACTTGCCGCCCCATTGACTATCGGATAACCCCCAACTATGTCTGAAACGGCTTCATCGCTAGCCCCCCCGCGTGAAAAAACCTTTTCCACCCTTGCCCTGAGCGAGCCAACCTCTTGAGCGACCTCAAACGGGACCGGGATGAGCTCCCCCTCCCAGGCTGGGATGACGCCCAACGGGTCACCAGCTGGCTCAACAAGAACTTGACCTCGCTCGTGGTCCACCTCGACAATCCTCCAGACCTCACCCTTGATTATGAATTCCGACCCCTGTTCCCCCTGGTAGATGACGAACTCCTCATCCAGAGAGCCCACGCTCCTTCGCGATGCCAAATCCCTTATTATGTAGCGCTTTGTGTCGGGTATCATTGAGAGATTTGTAAAGTAGTACTTCAGCCCAGACCTGCGTAACGTGAACTGATCTTTTTCCAACCAGATTAACCCCTGCGACTTTAGCTGTTCCAAAACGCGCTCAACGGTTCTCATGTCAACATCGCGGTAAAGATGGGTGCGCTTGAGCAACGAAATTACGTCTTCTACATTAGTCACGCCTCTTTCCAGCGATATACCGGATAGTTGATGGGCCATCACATCCAATGCAAGGCGGTGAGGTATACCCTCCTCGAGTTCCCCCTTCATGGCTTTTTTAGATATCACGGCCGCCTCTGCGATGTCGTCAGGATTTGAGGATATTATTATCCCTCTTGATAGCTCACCAGCTCGGTGTCCAGAGCGACCTACCCGCTGTACCAGTCTGGTTACCTGACGTGGGGACATGTACTGTACAGTCAGGTCGACGGCCCCGATGTCAATACCGAGCTCCATTGATGAGGTGCAGATCAAGCCCTTCAAACGCCCATTGCGGAAACCTTTCTCAGCCTCAATGCGGACCTCCCTGGCGAGCGAGCCGTGATGAACTCCTATTCTCAGCTCCGGATCCATGAGCTTCAGTCGAGACCCCAGGATCTCCGCGACCTCCCGGGTATTCACGAATATCAGCACCGAACCCTGTTTGTCGATCAAATCAAGAAGCCTTCTGAGCCTAGCCACCATCGTGGGGTCCACCAGAAGTTTCTCAGCCGACTCCACATCCTCCCTTGTGGGCATCGGACTCTCAACCTTGATCTGCATCCCTTTCTCCATCGACGCATCTACCAGCTCTATATCGCGTCCGCTTCCCGAGAGAAACTTAGCGACCTCTTCCTTGGAACCTACAGTTGCGGAGAGCCCTATGCGCTGGAACTCGCCAGCTAGCTGCGATAGACGCTCCAACCCTATGGAAAGCTGAACGCCGCGTTTGTCACCGGCCAACTCATGAATCTCGTCCACAACAACCCATCTGACGCTTCGCAGGTGGTTGTGGATTATCTTACCTGGCAGGATCGCCTGAAGCGTTTCGGGGGTGGTGATGAGCATGTCGGGTGGATCCCTAGTTTGGCGCTGCCGCTCACTGGCTGATGTATCGCCATGCCTGACCGCTATGCGAATGCCCAAGAGGTTGCCCCAGCGCTCAAGGCGAGCCAACATATCTCGGTTCAGCGCGCGTAAAGGCGCGACGTAAATTATCTTGATGCCAAGTACCCTGTCGCGGGAAAGATACATACTGAAGATAGGCAGAAGGGCGGCCTCGGTCTTACCTGTGCCCGTGGGAGCAATGAGAAGCATGTGCTTACCGTCAAGCGCTATCGGCACGGCCAGCTCCTGTGGCTTGGTGGGATTTTCCAGCCCGAATTCTGGAAGGGCTCGACGTACTGGCTCAGCTAGAATTTCAAAAACTCCCATTTCATGAACCTCGGAGAGAGTATTTTAGTAAAACTACAAATGAGTATGGTGTTCATGAATAAAAATGAACGCATATTGGTATTGCCCGATGAAGTTAGGCCGATACTCCAGCGACCACTAGGGAAACTTTTTACAGATATCTCGAAAGCAATCAAACATATACGGAAGCTAAGGCCCGTAAGGCTGATAACCGTGGGAGACATCGTAACCTCCGGTTTTTTGAACGCAGGCTTAAAGCCCGATATCGCGGTTGTGGATTTTATCGTCATGCGGTCACAAGCTGGTGAGAAAATAAAAGGGCTGATAGAATCTTTCGATGCCCCCGCGGTCCGCTTGAAGAACCCCGCCGGCGTGATTACACCTGAGCTGTGGAAATCATTTGAGAACGCGAGATTTCCTGTAAAGATAATCGTGGAAGGGGAGGAGGACTTGGCCGCCCTCCCAGCCGTCATAACTGCCCCCAATGGTTCAGTGGTGGTCTACGGACAGCCTAAAGAAGGGGTGGTTTTGGTTGAGGTAACTGATAAAAAGCGGGGCGAGTTCCAAAAGCTTTTGAAAAAATTTAGGCTTAAAAGCTGAAGCGTTGGGTTTATTTTAGGTTGAAACTAGTGAAAAGGAGGATAAGATGGAAGTCGAGATAATCAAGAAAACCGAGAACCCGTTATTCAAGCGCACTGAGGTGGAGTTCAAAGTGGACCACGCCGGCTCCCCCACCCCTAAGCGTTTGGATGTCCGCGCACAGCTAGCACCGCTCCTTGGAACCTCCGAGGATCTGCTGGTAATAGAAAAGCTAGCGAGCACATACGGACGACAAACGGCACACGGAATAGCCCGCGCTTACACCACGCGCGAACAACTCGAAGCACGTGAACCTAAACACCTGCTAAAACGCGGGATGCCAAAGGAAGCCAAGCAAGAGAAGCCAGTAGAGGAGAAACCTGAAAAGACTGAGGAAAAACCAAAGGAGGAGGAAAAGAGTGGCAAAGGAAGCGAAGGCTAATGTAACAAAATCTAAGCTCTATAAATTGGAGGGCGCAACGGTAAAGCGTTTGAGACAATCGTGCCCGCGCTGTGGACCGGGAGTTTTCATGGCGGAACACAAAAACCGCTTGGCATGTGGCAAGTGCGGCTACACGGATTTTAAGAAGTAAATAAGTTTATTTTTTATCCCAACATTACCCTAACGATTTAATACGAACTCGCTTGTTAGAGATTTACTCCTAAACCATATCATCACCCCTACTTTAGGGGCAACCACCCGACTTTAGGGGCAAAGTCGCCTGTTAGGAAAAGACTTTAGGTAAATGTAGTACCACAATAAGATAGGTGTTGGCCAAATGGTCCCCCAAGTTGTAAAAAAGGATGGAAAGACTGAACCGTTTCAGCGACAAAAAATAGTAAAATCCTGCACATCCGCAGGAGCTCCTGCTGATGTGGCAGCGAGTATCGCAGACGAGATAGAGAAGTCGGCACGCGACCAAATGCCATCTAGCGAAATCCGTAAGATGACCTTAGAGCGACTCGGCAAGATCCGGCAAGATTGGGCAAACAACTGGTTAAAACACGAAAATACAAAGGCGGGGAAAAAGTAGTTTTCTTCTCCCGCATTAAATCGGCGACAGGTAAAGGGTAGTCTGAAGCAGGTTTCTTCAGGTAACGGGAAATAAAAAATTGTTTGAAAACTGGTCCGCTCCGAAGCATCAGGTGAGCTCGACCTTTACGCCCAAATCACTACTGGCCAACTTTTCCAAGTTCTCTCTTTTTGACGCCATCTCCTCCCCCATCCGCTTGGATTTCTTAATTAGCTCATCGATGGTAGCTCGAACTTGACTCAACTCCAAATTGTGGTTATTAATCGACCTTTCAATTTCCGCTGACCGCATTAAAATTGGACTTTCGGAGAGCCTGCGCTGTGTAGCTAATTGATTGTTCAGGTTCTCCAGATTCCTCTTTATACTGCGAAGTTCCCCGGAGAGTCTCTTGGCAACATCCAACTTCTTTCTCCTGTCCCGCTCGTCCAAATCAATGTTTCCCGCACCGATTAGCTCAGATGTGTCCCGCAACAGAGATTCTAAGCGCTCGATATTCTCGTCTGATGATATTATTTCCCCAGGGTTGTTTATGCAGATCTTTAGGATTTCAACTTTTCCTTTTTCCAATGAGTGCCCGCCGGATTGGACGAGCTTCTCCAGTTTTCTGAACGGCCTACTCATGTCGGAGATGTGACTTACAGCGTTACCCCTTATTCGGTTGATGTCATGTTCGATCCGAGCGAGGTTTTTTAGAGAATCTTCGGCGCGCTTGAAATCCTCGCTGGACTTCAGCTTGTCCAGCTTATTCCTCTCCTCCTTGAGAGTTAACTCGATATCCTTCAGACGGCTTTCCAAGGATCGTATATCATCGTGAATTCCATTTACTTCCTTTATTGTCTTCACATGCCAATCAATCTCGGAGATTATTGAATCAAGTGAACCGATTTCTTTCATCGAATCCTGAACGGCCGTGCGCTCCTGCATGACCCATTGATGTAGATTACGTAGGCTGTATTCCACCGCATCTGTCTTTTGCCCGAAAACCGCGTTCACATAACGCCCGTGAGCGGTCATTGCGTCGGTTGTCAAGTTGACGGATTTGGAAAGCCTTTCATTAAACGTTGAGAGGGCCTCGTTTGAAAAATCCGAGGGGCCGCCTAAATCCGAAACTGCGCGGGAAATCTTGTCGATGAGCAACTTTCTCGCCTCTGTGGCTGATTTTAGCAGGCTTAGATGGACATCCTCAGCTGGCTCAAAGCTGGCGAGCTCCTTCAAATTATACAGCAGGACCTCGCGCCCCTTTGAGATCTCCTCGAGAACTGTGTTCAGCTGCTTCCTGAAATTTTCTATTTTCTCTATCCTTAACATGTCGACGCGCTCCCGAAGCGAGTCCAATGAGAATTTTTCTACCACGGGTTTAGGCGGCGGAGCCCTTTTAAATATCCTTTTAAGGAACATAGTGTTGTCTTATCCCGTAAAGCGTTTTAGTTTAACGCTTGGTCTGACGAAACTGTTAAAGGCTTGTAAACATATTTATTTATGATTTTATGGAAATGGTAGTTCCAAAAAATTTGCGATTTGAGTGCCAGCGATGCGCAAGGTGCTGCGGGGACACCTCCCACAGGGGGAGAAACCTGCTCCTCACAAAAAAGGAGGTAGAGAAGATAGCAAAAAGGACTAGGCGAAGTCCGATGTCCTTTGCTTCACCTATCTCAAACAACGGACACTACGGATACAAGATGAAAAAGAGGAGCGGGAAATGCGCCTTTCTGGTTGGAAAGGCATGTGGCATTTACGACATTCGCCCAATAGTCTGTCGTTTCTTCCCTCTTTCGATGGACAGGAAAAATAAAAGGTATGTGTTCGAAGTATCGGACGATTGCCCTGGCATCGGACTCGGTGAAGCTTTTCCTGCCAAGAAATTCGAAAATATGGCATTGGAAGCAAAATCAATATTAAAGGCCAGTTAAAATGCTATAGGGTGTCAAAAAATGGAAGAATACCCCATATACATTGAGGAAGATGAGGACGAAATGGAAGGGGCTGACTGGTCGCTTGATGTCAAACGCGCAGTGGTAGAATTTGTCCTGCGAAGATTTGGCCTATTGAGCTCGGCCGATATAGCGAGAGCGCTGAGCTGGAAAGTCAGTGAAGTTAATAAAGTGCTCAGTAAATTAGAGGTTTCGGGGCAGGTCAAAAGAGCGAAATTGGGCCGAAACTACGTCTGGGCACCGGCGGAAGAGCGCCACATTAGTCCAATGTATTACTAGAAAATTCAAAATTAGTTTTCTAAATCCTGCCGAATCTGAAGGACCTAAACTTTTATTTTTGCATGAGGATATTTCTACAGTGATTTAATGGTCCATATGGTCGAAGTTGGGAATAAGCCAGCCTTGCCCCGAAAGGCTAAGGCAAGCGGCTTCATACACCTAAAGGCCGAAACCGTTGAGAATATCAAAGCTGGAAAAGTGCCGAAGGGCGATGTCCTGACCGTTGCCCAGACCGCCGCTATATTGGCGGTAAAGAGGACACCAGAAATTATCCCGCTTACCCATCAGATCTCCATCACGGGAACAGATGTAGACCTAAAGCTCGAGGAAGAGGGTATCCGCGTAACTGTGGAGGTCAATAGCACTGGCCAAACCGGTGTTGAGATGGAAGCCCTAACCGGAGTCGCGAGCGCCCTTCTGACAATTTGGGATATGACCAAGGGCTTGGAAAAGGATGAATCTGGCCAATATCCAGATACGTCGATCAAGGACATCCGGGTGCTCAAGAAGGTGAAAGGTTGAGTTTTGAAGAGCACAGAAAGAAAGCGCCGAGTAAACTGAACATAGCAGTACTGGTGGTCAGCGATACCCGTGCGGCAGCTATAGCTGAGGGTCGAGATGAGGATATCTCCGGAAAAATTATCGTGCAAAAGGCCCGCGAGGCCGGACATGTCGCATCTAGGTTGATTGTACCGGACGAAATGGTAAAAATCCGAGCATCCGTGAAGAAGGTCATCGCGGATAAGGGAACTGACGCATTAATTTTGGCTGGCGGCACGGGAGTGGCAAAGCGGGACGTCACGATAGAAACCATGCAACCTCTTTTTGAAAAAGAATTGCCGGGATTTGGAGAAATCCTACGTCGAATTGGCTATGAGAAAGTTGGAACTCCGGCGTTATTGACGCGGGCCGCTGCCGGGATAATAAAGGGAAAACCAATTTTTTGTCTTCCCGGGGCACCCAACGCAGTCGAGATCGCGATGGGACTAATTCTCCCAGAGCTTGGTCACATAGTTAAACATGTACGTGAGTGAATGACCGTCAGGATGCGTGGATTCACCCAGTACACTAGGCTAAGTGAAGCGCGGAAGACAATACTGTCACTAGCTTGTCTGTTGGATTCAGAAACCATATCGTTCAAGGACGCGCTTGATCGGGTTCTAGCGGAAGATGTTATTGCTAAGGTGAATGTTCCACCGTTTGACCGTTCAGCCGTCGATGGCTATGCGACCATGGCTCCGGACACATTCGGGGCCAGCCCTCAAAAACCAGTGAACTTACGAGTGGTTGGATCAATAACAATTGGATTTCCCACAAAGCTCGGCATCAAGAGAGGTGAAGCTATTAAAATAATGACTGGCGCCATGATGCCAAAGGGTGCTGACTCGGTGGTGATGGTAGAAAATACCAAGACAACTGGGAACAAACTCAGGGTCTTCGCTGCCTTGCCCCCCGACAAAAATGTTTCAAAGATGGGTGAGGACGTTCGCACTGGAGACATCATTTTGAAACGTGGGCAGGTGCTACGCCCGCAGGACATAGGAATGTTGGCTTCAACTGGAAACATAAACATCAAGGTTTTTCGAAGACCGGCAGTCGCTATAATCGCGACTGGCGGGGAGCTTAGGGAACCAGGTGAGCGCTTGGCACCGGCTAAAATAACAAACTCAAACAGTTACTCGATAGCGGCTGCTGTCATGAAATGCGGGGGAGTACCGAAAATTCTGAGTATCGTGCCAGATATTTCTATTCAAATACGGAGTGCATTAAAAAAGGCATCCGAAAATGACATGATTCTGGTCACCGGTGGAAGCTCGGTGGGCGAGAGAGATTTAGTCCCTGATGCTATAGAGAGCGAAGGAAAGCTGCTATTCCACGGAGTAGCGATCCGTCCTGGAGGACCAACCGCATTTGGAACCATAAGGGAAAAGCCCGTTTTCGCCTTGGCGGGATTCCCGGTAGCAACGCTGGTCGCCTTCAACATGCTGGCAAGACCAGCCATCCTACAGATGCAGGGGCTGCCGCCAGACCACGGTCGCCTTTACGTTCGAGCAAAGTTGACGAGGAAGGTCAGCTCAACGCTCGGTAGGGCTGACGTCGTGCGCATTAAGGTTCGGAAAGAGCGAGGCAGAACTTTTGCCGACCCAGTAGCGACTACAGGCTCAAGCATCCTCAGCTCAATGACGACAGCCGACGGATTCATCGTCGTGCCTGAGGAAGTAGAAGGACTTGAGAAGGGCCTTCAAGTGAAAGTTGAACTCTACTAGAGAAATCAGACTATGGGGTTTAGCTCCGGATTGGACTGGAACACGAAACCCGGTATGTTCTCCATTTCTCCCCAAGGCATCATCTGAAAGAAAATAGTGTAATCCTCAAACGAGACTCTCCAGGCTGGATAAACTGAAATGTTGGTCGTCACGGCAGAAGCTTGAACGATGGCATCGGCAGGTACTGTAACCGGCATGTTATCGCTCGCCCGATACCACGTCCTAGACCTCAGACGATTTAGCGCATCCTTTGGGGAGTAAAGCCAACGGCTGAGATAGGCATTATCGGGGGAAGGACAGGATGACGCGTTTTCGATGTCGCCAGCGTTTTCCAACAGCTCTACGACCCAAGCATTAACAACTACGCCCACCGGATAGTTATTTTCACCGCCTCTTACGCGCGTCGTCTCCAACGCCCCTGAACCCCGTCTAACCTGAGCAAGAAGGGAGTCAGGATCCTCCCATCTGTACTGGAGGATATCTATGTTCTCAGCAGGATATCGTGCTCTACTATCAAAATAAGCGGCAACTATTGCCGCCGCCTCCTTTGGGTTATCCTTCGCGAAATAGTAAAACAAAGGCGGCTCTATTGACGGCGGTTGAGCAACTATCTCATGTATAGCCTCAATCGGCGAGGCGCTTACGATCACCCCGTCACTGCTTCGCATGAAAAATACACTGCCACCGGGTGAGAATACCTGATTTTCAACGGTTACATTTGCATTTACCACAGCTGAAAAAGAGGCCCCGGACCTTCTCCCAGCGACAATTCTAACTACGAATACGCTGTTATCCTGCACACTTAACGAATATGGGCTCCCCCCCAGATCCGTCGGGAGGCCTACGGTGGGCTGTCCACCCACAAACGAGGTGAAAGCTGTCTGGGCCAGCTCATTTACAAGGGCGCTGGCTTGTTCGTCCACCTGTGCACTTAACTGCTGTTCGTACACCGAGATGAAGAGGAACGCCATTAGAAAGGCGAGTATCACCCCAAACAAAATTATTAACGGGAGGTCATGAGCGCCTTTCTTCTCGAGACTCAGGTCAAACCACATTCACGCTCACCCCATTTTCAGTGCGTTGAATCTTCATGTTTAGCCTTTGGTTGCTAAAAACAGGGCCAGACACCGGTATGCCAACGGGTAAATTCTTGAAGCTGCTGCCTATCCTCACTAGGACTGTATTGTCGGAAAAACTCAGTTCGCAGTTTTGAGGTACGTAAATCTCCAAGTAAAATGTAGAACCAACGCTCTGGATCCCTAATGCCTGAACGCGTTGTGCCAGAAGCTCGGCCCTCTCATCGAATTCCCTTTCCAGAGAGCCTTTCTGGTACTCGGAGTAAATCCCGAAACTTATCCCGATAAACAGCATAGCCAATATCACCATAGCCAAGTAGTTTAGGGCCCCCATGCAACCAAAGTAATCTAAGCGTTTCTTTTAAAATAATTGAAAGTTCGATGTCCATAACTACCAAAAAGGTCTTGTGCTGGTTTTTGGGTATTTTACCCAGCACCAGCTATTTAAAGGCACCTTTAGAATTCGAAAATCATTATTTTTTCACGCCAGTTGATAAATATCAATCTTTAGGCACGTATGGCTTTCTTCTCTCGAGCACCGACGCAGCTGCCTTAGTATGCATTTCGATTATTTTGTCCTCGTCGACATTTTGCAATACTCCGCCTTTAACAACAATATTCCCGTCCACGATAACGGTGTCCACATCACTGCCCTGAGCGGCGTAGACTATGTTGGAAACTATATTGAAAAATTCGCCAAAAAGTACCGGACTCATGTGGAGCTTCCTCAAATCTATTAGAACTATATCAGCTTTCTTACCGGCTTCTAAGGATCCCATCTCCTTCTCCATTCCAAGCGCTTTAGCACCATTAATTGTCCCCATCCGAATTACCTGCTCAGCTGGGAGAACTGTTGCGTCGAGTTTACTAACCTTTTGAAGCAGGGAGGCATTTTTCATCTCCTGGATTATATCTATCCTGTTGTTTTCCTTTATGCCATCGCTTCCCAACCCGACATTAACGCCCCTCCTCAGGAGCTCAGGCACTGGACATACACCTGAAGCTAGTTTCATATTTGAAGTCGGGTTATGCGAGATACTCGTCCCAGTATTGACAAGTAATTCTATCTCAGCCTCGGTGAGCCAAACACAGTGGGCTAGGACCGTCTTTGGCCCCAGGATACCATAATCGTTAAGCACCTCAGTGGGACGCTTTCCGTACTTTTCGGTTAGCTTTAAAGCCATTTCCCTGGACTCCTCACCGTGCGTGTGTATGCCGACACCATATTTTCTGGCGTACTCCGCTGCCGAACGGAAAGTTTCCTCCGTGCAATAAACGAGGTGTTCCAACCCAAACCATACATTAATCCTTCCGTTTGCGCTTCCATGCCTATTCTCTACCAGTTTTACGTTGTCCTCTAACTTCTCAAAGTAGTCGAATCCCGGCGCGCCGCCCACATATGGGGCTAAAAATGCCCTTATTCCGACCTCCTCCGCGGCGTCCGCACATCTGTCCATAAAACGGTACATGTCCAAAACGCTCGTCACCCCTGCCCTGATCATCTCCGAATAGCACAACAGGGACGCAGCGTAAGCATCATCTTTTGTCAGCACCCTATGTTTAGGGTCCACGAACCTTTTCAGCCATTCCCAAACAGGCAAATCCTCCGCCGTGCCGCGTATAAGTCCCGAATGGCAATGAAGGTTAACAAAACCAGG
>CAYUMT010000015.1:0-2524 GCA_964446015.1 Hadarchaeota archaeon (SeqCode) | reverse complement strand
AATGACATCGTCATGAACGGTGACCTTAACTTACCACCCAACTTGCGAACAACTCCGTGTAGCCTCTCAAGTTTCTTGCCTACTTCAGCTACAGGTAAATCCGAGAGTAGCCCGCAGATTGGCAACTTTATTAATTCCAAGGTCTTTCCCCCCTTGACCGCTATTAGCCCACCTTGGGATTGCGCTAACTTGTTCGCGGCAACAGCCATGTCTTCAAAATTGGTGCCCACGATGATTATGTTGTGGTTGTCATGAGCTACCGTGGATGCAATCGCGCCGTCCTTTAAACCAAACCCTGATACAAACCCCTTGCCAACATTGCCAGTCGCTTTGTGTCTCTCTACAACAGCCAAAGCTAGTGCGTCCTTTGAGACGTCTGGCTGTATCGCGCCGTTCTTTACACCCAAGGTTACCCTATTAACATCTTTCAGAAGGGTGTCGTCATGCACCACCAATACTTTGATGTCGACATTTTCTACCCCACTGCTTGCACTTACCATCAGATCTTTAGGAGTAACTCTTCTCTTTAGGTGGAATGTTCTTCTGAGCGCTGCGGGATAATTGGGCCTGCTCGTCTGCAAAACGAATTTTCCATTCTCAGCCACAAGTTTACCGTTTGCGAAAATTTTTTCGATATTGAACTCCCGCAGATTGTTAACGACCAGTATATCCGCACATTTACCCGGAGCTATACCACCGACATCCCTATCGATCCTAAAGTGCCTTGCGGTGTTTAGGGATGCCATCTGAACCGCTGTCACTGGGTCTACCCCTTCCTCAATCGCTCGCCTAACTTTGAAATTCATGTGCCCAAATTTTACTAAGTCGGTCGGGTGGATATCGTCGGTGACCATCATGCAATTTTGTGGGTTTATTCTGCGCTGGGTCATGACCTTAATGCACGCCGTCAAATCCTTCGAAACGGAACCCTCTCGCATCATCAATCCAATTCCCAGCCTCACCCGTTCCAGCGCTTCTTCAGTCGTGGTTGGCTCGTGGTCAGATTCCACGCCAGCTGCGACCCACGATTGCAGCTCATCGCCGCCGAACCCGGCAGCGTGGCCCTCTACAGTTTTTCGCAGCTCTATTGTCGATCTGATGCTATCGAGAAGTGGTTTGCTATGGAAAGCAACGCCAGCGGCCAAAGCTTCTGAAAGTCCGATCGCCTCTTTCCAATTCAGCGCCTCGTTTATCTCCTTGGGTCCTATCAAAAACCCAACAGTTTCAAGCCCCTCTAGAACTGGACCATGGGAGGGTACAACCCAATATATCTTCAATGGGGTCCTTGAGCCAACATCCAACATTTTTTTGATGCCCTTCAAACCCACCACTACGCCGGCCTCATGCCAATCCGTGATAACCCCAGTGGTTCCCATTGGGAGAACTGCACGCGCGAACTGAGTTACCTCCATCATGCTGCTTTCAATGTGAACGTGGCCATCTATCAACCCGGGGACAAGATACTTCCCTTTGGCGTCCACAACCTTCGTACTATCGGAAATAATGCCATCCGATTTTCCAACCGAAGCTATCCGATCATCCTTTATCGCCACATCGGACGCGTATATCTCTCCAGTGTATACATTCACCAAATTTCCATCTTTTATGACAATATCGGCCGGTTTTTTCCTTAACGCAACATCAATCAGTTCCTCACGCAACATATCACCAAATTTCGTTAATTTTAAGGTAATAAATCTCTTGCTGGTTAAAACTATGTTTAAAAACTTTCCATTTGTTAGGGGAGTTTTCTCAAAAAAAGGAGTTAAGAATTTTTAGAATTCTGTAAAGTTTATTTAGAAAAATCTCTAAAATTGTTCAAATAAGTAGCATTGCAAATATCAGTATGACCAGATACCCAGCCTAATCAAATCCAATACCAAAAGATAAACACCGAAGACAGCACATGCCTAGTTAGAGCATCATGAGCACGCCCGCCGCCATCGCTGCACCTATTGCCCCAGCCACATTTGGGCCCATTGCGTGCATCAGCAAGAAATTCCTTGGGTTTTCTCTCTGGCCCATTGCATGCACAATCCTCGCCGCCATGGGGACTGCAGACACCCCCGCTGCGCCCAACATCGGGTTCACCTTATTCCCCGACATTTTGCACATGATTTTACCAGCTATTAATCCGAAAGCGGTTGCCGAAGAAAATGCTACAATACCCAACAGTAAAATCAACATCGTCTGAACTTGGAAAAACACGTCGGCGACCATCATCCCACCCACTGTAAGGCCTATAACTATAGTCAAAACATCCATCATCTGATCTCGCGCGGTCTTCGCAAGCCTATCCACGACGCCGGACTCCTTCAACAAGTTACCCATCATAAACATACCGATGAGTGGTGTTACAATTGGAACTATCAATGCAACCACAACTGTGAGTAAAATCGGAAATAATATTTTTTCCGTTTGGGTAACTTCCCTCATCGGCTGCATCTCGATCTTCCGCTCTTCGGGGGACGTTAGTGCTCTTATGATGGGGGGCTGGATGATGGGAACTAACGCCATATAGGAA
>CAYUMT010000014.1:0-28032 GCA_964446015.1 Hadarchaeota archaeon (SeqCode) | reverse complement strand
GGATCTTTGCTCAACGGCATAAGCTACGCGCTCACAGAGGAGTTCCTCTTCGATAAAAATGGACGGGTGCTGAACCCTTCATTTAGCGACTACAAAATATTCTCAGCTAAAGATTTGCCAAACCTAAAGATAACACTTATCCCGACTTATGAGCCAACTGGACCATACGGCGCAAAAACTGTAGGGGAGGCCAACATCGACGGTCCACTTCCGACAATCTCTAACGCGATCTATAACGCGATTGGAATAAGGTTCGTCGAAACTCCTTTCAGCCCCGAGCGAGTCCTTAGAGCCCTAAAGAAAAAACAGTGAAAGCGCTAAGCTCGTTTTCCGCCGTGCGGGTACTTATTCAAGGGCCAAAAAGGTGGGCCATCCCAATCTGGATACGGGCTATTGATCTTGAGTTCTTCAGCCACGTAATTTAACCCCAAATGCTTCAAAGTAGCCCTAGTTGGTACTCCGGTCTCGGGATCCCAACCCCTCATATTGTAGTAATCTGTCAGCTGATTCTCGTGGGCCGCCAACTTATTGTTGCCCTCTTTGGTCCCCATTAGGTGAGGGCGCAGAACTAGCCTATCGTGTTTCCTCGCTATCCCTTGCCTGACCAAAAAGGCCCTCTCTATTGTGTATATCCTCTCCAGTGCATCGAGTAGCATCTTTTCCGTGAAATCCAAACCTGTACCCGCTTTAAAGACCTTCAACACGCCGTCCCAAAGCGGATATTTAGAAACGAGCGGTACAGTGATCGCCCAGCTGTTCACCGCTCCTTTGCAGCGCCCAATCGCGTCCGCCAGAGTTGCAGCGTTTTCCGAAACTACTAAAGCCGGAACTGTATCTTTGGAAACCAAACCCCTATTGACTAAATCAGGGAAGATCTCGGGATCATTCTCGCCGAATGCCATACTCCTCCCCCTCAGGTGGTCGGCTCCTCGGGTGGATGTAGCGTGTGCAAGAGTATTTACGCCAGCGGGGTAGTCAGATGGGCCTCGGCAGAGACCCTTTACGTGATAACAGTAATTCATTGCATTCTTATCGAATATCTTGGCTATACCATATTGGCCCTCCGCAACTATGTTTCCAAATCCTTCCCTTAGCGCAATCTGATGGATAAGCTCGATTTGATCATCTACAGCTTCCCATTCAAGAGAGAGACCACCAGTATCTTTATCTGTGATTATGCCGAGCTCGAACAACTCCTTCGCGAAGGCTATTGCGTCTCCAAGCGGTATCTGACACATTCCATACTTGTCAGTTAGATTTCCCATGACCATTATTGATACTGGGTCAAGCACGCCGCAGTTTGTCCCCATACAGAAAATTCCCTCGAATTCAAGCGCGGTGCCAATTTCGTCCTTGTACTTGCCATCCGGTATCCTGTAAACGTCCTTACACCCAACGGGACATCCATAGCAAGCTGCCCTCTTGATCTCATATTTCTTCCAGCTTTCAGGCCTCAGATTCTGTGGAACATCGCTTACACCCAAATATTTCTTGAAGTACCTAAAGCCAGGCCACCACTTCAACATGCCAAGATGTGTTCCATACTTGGCAATTTCCCTCTGAATCTTGTCTTTAAAGAAGAAATCGCGGTCGGCGTCGGCAAGTGCTTCGAATTCATCCGGGTTTGCCAGTTGAACTTTTTTTGTGCCCCTTACGGCTATCGCCTTCAAGTTCTTAGAACCGGCGACGGCGCCGCTTCCTCTCGCTGCTGAAAAATGCTTGTCAAAAATCATCGACGCAAACCTGACCAGGTTCTCACCCGCCTGCCCAATGCTTGAAACACGGAAATCCTTACCGTTCTCTTCCTGCAACATGTCAGTAGTTTCCCATGTGCTCCTCCCCCAGATGTCAGACGCGTCCTTTAGTTCAGCTTGGTCGTTATCAATCCGCAGATATACAGGCTTGCTTGCCCTTCCTGAGAAAACAATTTGATCGTAACCCGCTAGCTTCAGATAGGTTGGGAAGTAACCGCCAGCGTTACCATCTCCGAGTATTCCACTGAGCGGCGATAGTGTGCTGACTTCAATCCTACCAGAGCTTGGAAGCGTCGTTCCTGTGAAAGGACCTATGGCGAAACAAATGACGTTGTCCGGCGAGAATGGGTCTATCCCGGGTTTCACCTCATCGAAGAGAACCTTTGAGTTAAATCCCCTCCCGCCCAGAAATCCTACAGCCATCTCTTTCTCTAATTGTTGTTTAACTACCTTCTCCCTGCCGAGGTCAACCCTCAGGATTTTACCGCTCCAGCCCAACATATTATCGGTCATTTACTTACCAAGGTTCTTATACTCCCACACACTTGATTGAATAAAAATTTTGGTTTTTGTGTTCCCAGGGACTTATTTCCCCAAAATGGAGTCCATAATGTAGGATAAACTCAAGAAAAAACACTTATTTGTGGTTATGCACAAATTTAATGGGCGAAATAATGAAGTTAATGGTTCATCCTCAGAACTGCGTTGGTTGCCGGGTTTGTGAGGTGGTGTGTTCATTCCACCATCGAAATGTATTCAGCCGCAAAATTTCCAGCATAAACGTCAGAAGGAATGAGAGGAAGGGTGAATTTGAACCCTCAATTTTTCAGAGCGAGGAAGGTAAGCGTTTGGCATGCGACCTATGCAAAGGCGAAAAGCAGCCATTATGTGTGAAGTTTTGCCCAACAAATGCCCTGTCGGTTGAAGAAAATGTCTGAAAAGTCACACGCATACGCTGGAAAGATATTGAGGGTGAATCTCTCAAATGGAAAGATAACTACCGAACCCACGATGAAATACGCAAAGAGATTTCTAGGTGGGAGAGGGATAAATCAGTGGATACTTTACAATGAAGTTAAACCAGGAATATGGCCACTTGACCCTGCTAATCGACTTATATTTGGTAACGGCGTCTTGGTCGGTACCCTTGCGCCCGGAGCCTGCAGGTACACTGTCGACGGAAAAAACGCTGTAACGGGGGGGATCGGGTCGGCAAACTCTGGCGGTCACTTCGGCCCAGAGTTAAAGTTCGCTGGATATGATCATGTAGTGATACAGGGAAGAAGTAGGGATCCCTGTTACCTTTGGATCGATGATGACCGAGTTGAAATAAAAGATGCGAGACCCCTCTGGGGTAAAACAACTTGGGAAACCGACGACATTGTCAGGGAAAACATTAGGGATAACGATATCCAACTTGCCACCATAGGCCCGGCGGGAGAAAATTTAGTGAGGGCTGCATGCATAATAAACAACGGAGGTAGAGCGGCTGCGAGATGTGGATTGGGAGCAGTGATGGGATCCAAAAACCTCAAAACTGTCGCTGTCAGGGGCACGGGGGAGATCAACGTTGCCAATCCTGAAGGGTTCATGAGAATTGTCGAAGAGCTATGGCAAAAGGTCTTGAATAATGACGTGATGGACCTGTATAAGAAATGGGGAACTACCTGGATCTACGGCAAAAACGACGAGATAAGTGGCAACCCCGTCCGTAACTTTCAGGATGGGTTTTGGGGTCCGAAAAAAATCTCGAAGACGCGCGAAAGTGTGATCATAGGAAAATATGCCAAGAGGCGATTGGCCTGCTTTGCATGTCCCATAGCTTGCAGTCATTATCTTGCAGTATCGGATGGTGAATTCAAAGGAACAGAGGGGGAAGGATTCGAATGCAACACCATGAAGGACTTCGGCTGTAAATTGGACATTGACCACCTGCCGGCAATAATCAAGGCCCACGTGCTGTGCAGCCAATACGGACTCGATGTTGACAACACGGCCGGGCCAATAGCCTGGGCGATGGAATGCTACGAGAAAGGAATACTTAAGAAGGAGGATTTGGACGGAATTGAACTTGAATGGGGAAACTACGAGGGGGCGCTTGAACTTATAAGAAAAATTGCCTACAGGGAGGGAGTTGGCGACCTGCTTGGAGAAGGAAGCAAGAGGGCGTCCGAAGTAATTGGAAAGGGGTCGGAAAAATACGCGATGCACATAAAGGGCCAAGATCTCTATGAAGTTATCAGGACATCTAAAGGATGGGGCTTAGGGGTCATCCTATCACCACGAGGAAGTGGACATCTCAGGGGAGCACCGACGACTGAGGTTAGGAAGATAAGTCCCGAGGAAGGCGAAAGGTTCTTCGGCGTCCCAACGGCAGGGGACAGGAATACCTATGAAGGGAAGCCAAAGCTTGTCATTTACTTCGAGAACTTTAAGGCAGTTGTAGATGCCATGAACATATGCTATATCTTGACTCAGTGGAGTTCCTCATATCTTATTAATCCTGACGATATATCCAGACTTTATAAAGCCGCGGTCGGCGTGCAAATAACCCCTCAGGAACTCATGAGGATCGGCGAGAGGATACACAACGTTGAGAAAGCTTTCAACACAAGGGAAGGCATGACCAGAACGGACGACGCGCCTCCGGAGAGATTTTTTGAACCGATAAAATCAGGTGGGGGCAAAGGTGATCGGTTGGAAAAGGATAAATTAGCTAGAGCCTTGGACGAGTACTATCAGATGAGAGGGTGGGACATTAAAACTGGACTGCAAAAGAGGGCGAAGTTAGAGGAGCTTGAATTGGTGGAAGTTGCGGATGAATTAGAAAAGCTTGGTAAACTGGCTTAACTCTTTTGATTTTAACCTTATTCTAATAGATTAGCTTCTCCCAGAAGTATGACCCCTAAAACAGCATCCTCCTTTTTCTGGGCCTCTGTTGTAAAATGTAAAGCTAGGTATTGAGCCCTTTTCAAGAAGCCCTCAGAACCCTCGGCAGAGAGCGCCTTTGCCTTTTCTAGGTCCGAATACGCCTCTTGCAGCAATTCGGCATTCTGTACACTGTTGAGGTTTAATGATACCTTATCCCTAGAGAAACATTTTCCACATTTTCCCGACGCACAATATAGGGTCGGCTGTCCGCAGACGTCGCATATCGCGGCCCCCCATACCAGACGAGAAACAGAACCTGCAATATGAAGAATCTCATCGCGGTCAAGTGCCCGCTGGATCTTTAGCTTACCGTTTTTGAAGATGCTTATCTCTCGACCCTTCCACACGAACTTCGCGACTCCCAGCTTTGGGCTGCATCTAAGCTCAGCGAAACGCCTGCGGTGAATTTCGAGCAGAGAACAAAGTATTTCGGGATCTATAAAATTATCTGATTCACTTGTTAGCTCAATGTCAGCCATAAGTTTTCCACGCTCCGATGAGCATGGGTGTACAAACATAACGGTCTCCTTCCTTACCTTGATCAAATCGCCTATCTCAATTCCCAGGGACAGAAGACAATCGTCTCTGAACTTTGGTATCAAAATATGACCTGGAGTACTTACCATTTTCATCCCTGATATTCAGGCTGAGCGCTTTTCGCCTGCATCTTCCTGTACTCGGCAAAAGCCTTCTTCAGCGTCTTGAACGCTAGCACGGCGCAGTGCATCTTCACCGACGGGATTCCGCCTAGGCCCTCAGAGATATCCTTTAACTGTACCTTTTCGGCCTCCTCGACCGTCTTACCCTTTACAAGGTCGGCTGCCATATCACCCGTTGCTATATTAGTCGCACAACCGAAGGAGAGGAATTTAACATCAATGATACTATCTCCTTCGATTTTCAGAAACATCTTATACATGTCTCCGCAGACCGGATCCCCTTCCGTCACAATTACTGTGGGATCCTCCATCTCGCCAACGTTCTTTGGATTCCTAAACCGCTCAATTACCTTATCCGAGTATTTAACTGCGCTTCGCTCGGTGTAGTTAACTGGCATATTATCACCTCACAACTCCTCAGGCTTTATGGGGCTCATCTTCCTCAAACGTTCGACAACTTCTGGAACTACTTCCAGAGTGTAGTCTATCTCCTCATCTGTGTTAAGCCTGCTGAGGGTAAACCTTATGGTCCCATGCGCAACCCCTGGCTTTACGCCTATTGCAGTTAGAACATGGCTGGGTTCCAGCTTTGTCGTCGCACATGCCGAGCCCGTGGCTACGGAGATACCCTTTAAATCCAGATGGAGCATCAGCGATTCGCCTTCTAGGCCCTTGAATGAGTAGCTGACGTTGGCCGGGCTCCTACTCTCACCAAGCGGCCCATTCAGTACAGAATATGGGACGCCATCCGCCAGACCTTCGGTGAGCTTGTCGCGAAGCCTCTTCATAAGGCCCACGTGTCGATCGAAGCCCTTAAAAGCTAACTCCGAAGCCTTTCCAAAGCCAACGATCCCGGGAACATTTTCAGTGCCCGGTTTTAGTTTAAAGACTGAAATGTAACCATAAGATACAGGTTCGACTGTTGTGCCATCAGCGATGTATAGTGCCCCAACTCCCTTTGGCCCGTGAATCTTATGAGAGCTGAGGCTGACTAAATCAGCCCCTATTTGTTTTACATCGAGGGGTACGCGACCATAACCTGCAGCAGCGTTTACGTGAAAGTAGATTTTTTCCTTACGCTCACGGAGGACCATTCCTATTTCCTCCACCGGCTCTATCGTCCCGATCTCGTCGTTTACGTTCGCAACGCTTACAAGGGTGGTCTCATCTGTCAGCTTCTCCTCAAGCTCTGTCATATTTACCACCCCTTTGTTATCGACGGATATGTAATCCACCATAAACCCCTCTTTCTCCAGCTGCTCGCAAACCCTGAGCACGGAGGGGTTCTCGACTTTCGTGGTTATGATGTGCTTGCCTCTCTTACGGTTTGCGTAGGCGGTTCCTCTTATCGCCATATCGTTCGCCTCCGTGGCCCCGGACGTGAATACGATTTCCTCTTTGCCAGCGTTAATCGTCCCCGCGACTATCCCCTGGGACCTCTCCAATGCATCCGCAGCCGCTTGCCCGAGGGAGTAAAGGGAAACTGGATGCCCGAACTGCGTCGTGAAAAACGGCAGTATCGCTTCAACGACTTCCCTAGCGACCGGAGTTGTGCTTCCATTATCCAAATATGCCCTCATACGACCACCGAAGAATATAACAACCTTATGCCTTATACTTTTATTGAAAGGTAATAAAAACAAAACCAACATCTCCTTCTTCGGCTAACTAAAGCTAAACTTCCGGAAGTAAAAATTAATCTAGAAAAAATAATAAAAGGAAAGCGGATAAATTTGCTGAGCTAAGAGAACTTGATTTATATGAAGCCCGAGAAGAGCGTCAATCAAAACAAACGTCAAAGACCAATCTACTTAGATACAAATCTTATTATTGTTTTTAGCATAACTCTGACCAATGTTATGGGAATGACCGCAATAACTCCAGCTTTTCCAAGGATTGTACAAGAACTGAAAATATTGCCTGAAGCCGTTGGTTTGCTCATCGCCGTATACACGGTTCCGGGGCTTATATTCATTCCTTTATCGGGAGTGCTTGCTGATCGATTCGGCAGAAAAAGAATTTTGGTGCCCTCATTGATGTTATTCGGCATAGCTGGGACAGCGTGTGCGTTTACTCGTGATTTTAACCTTTTGCTGATATTGCGCTTCTTCCATGGAGTGGGCGCTGCACCCCTCTTTACGCTTTGTCTTACGATCATCGGCGACCTCTATTCTGGAAAGGAGTGCGCCACGACGATGGGTTATGACGTAAGCTTTATCAACATAAGTATGGCGATTTTTCCGTCAATCGGCGGAGCGATGGCGATGCTGGGGTGGTATTATCCATTCCTACTTTCATCTATTGCTATTCCAGTTGGATTGCTAATTTTGTTTTATTTGAAAAATCCAGAGCCAAAAAAGGAGCGGAGCTTAAACGAATACCTGAGCGGCGTTTTAAAAAGTATTAAAAACATTCAGTTTGTTTGGCTTTCTCTCGCTGCTGTCGCTGCTATGGTTCTCCTGTTCGGGGCCCATTTTACTTACTTTCCGCTTTTAATTGCGAGTTCATTCGAAGCATCTCCCATGATTATCGGCTTGATTATATCCAGTATGTCCATTGCGGGCGCGATCACGTCCTCCCAAATTGGAAAATTATTGAAATTCGGCTCAGAAAGGATTCTTCTAAGTTATAGTTTCATTCTTTACGCCTTGGCCTTAGTCATCATTCCTTTTATAACAAACCTTTGGTTACTCATAGTGCCCGCCATGATATTCGGTGTTGCATTTGGCATGAATGACCCAAGTAGGATTGCACTGCTTGCGGTTTTGGCGCCTGGGAAGCAACGTGCAGCGTTCATGTCAATAACCCAGACTGTTGTAAAGTTGGGACAGACACTAGGACCAGTTTCAATGGGGGTGATTTTTGTGGTGGGTGGAATAAACAGTATTTTTTATTTTGGATCAATGTTGTCCTTTGTGATGTTCATATTAGTTATTGTAACAATAAAATAGACCTGAAAAGCTGCTGCCGTATATTTTAATGCGTGCATGAAAACTCTACAATAGTCTAAAAAGTAACAATAATTTTACCCATCTACTTACAAATTTTGAAACTTGATGATAATTAACCAATGTTTCTTAGTTTGAAATATTATGCCGTGAGAAGACAGCTTAGTATAAAGTATTTCTCCACACCATTTTCAATCGAAACGCTCCAGACAGCAATAATACCGCCAATCCCAGTAATCAGTTCCTAACCGTCGCGTTTGGACCGTTCAGGATGTAGTACAGTCGAAGTTACACATATGGGAAGGTTGAAGGAATCAAAGGACTTCGGGCAGTGGTGCGAGTTGGCTACGACAAATACAGCAACGTGAAAGCTGGCATTTATCCAGTTGAAAGCTTCTCCAAAATCATACGCGGAGATTTGATAAGGCTGAGCGTTGAACGACCTTTGATGGGCTTGAGGTGTGCAAAAGTAACGGCGACAGTAGAAAAGGTGAAATCCTAGACCCATTACATGGCCCTGAGCACTCTTATGCGCGCGGCAAGTGGTGGGTGAGTGGCAAAGATATCGAGTGGAGTCCGTTTTGGGTCCGAGATAAACAGGTGGGAGATTGACTCGCTCACGTCCATTTGACCTGAATTCCTATTCATTATCTTCTCCAATGCAGATGCTAATCCCTCAGGGTAACGCGTCAATTGGGCCGAGCCAGCGTCGGCCAGAAACTCACGCCTACGGGATATCATCGTCTGGACAAGACGTACCACGATGGGAGTGATAATCGCAAGAATCAGGCCGATTATGATCAGTAGCGCCTCCCCACCGCCACGTCCCCTGCCTCGCCTACCGAACCAATGCATCCGCAAAAGCATATAACTTAAGATAGCAGCAAGGCCAACAAAAACCGCAACCAATGTCATGAACCTGACATCGTAATTCTTTATATGTGATATCTCGTGACCAATCACACCTTCTAGCTCAGTGCGATTTAGGTTCTCAAGAGCCCCCGTTGTTACCGCTATTGATGCGTTTTGAGGGTCTTTTCCAGCTGCAAATGCATTGATATCAGGACTTTCTATCACGTAAACTTTGGGCGGCAATATCCCGGCAGCAATGCTTAGCCCTGCGACAGCGTTTATTAGATAGATGTGTTTAACGGGGTCTGCGGGCTTAGAATTGGTTGCCTTGAGGACCAAGCTATCCCCGTACTTGAGGGAGAGGTAAGCCTGTGAGGTCATCCAAACCACGCCGATTATAAGCAAAAGGAAGGCAATCCCCGGGACAAGAATATAGCCTATTAGGTATAGCAACACCGATACGAGTGAAACTATAAAGGCGATTAGAAGGATGGAGTTCCGCCTATTCTTAGATATCTGATCGTAGAAGCTTATTTTCTCCATCAGAAGCTCACTTTGGGGGGTGCCCGCTCGGCCTCAGGGGCCTCGAAGTAAGGCTTGGTCTGCGTCCTTCCCATCCTAGCGGCGAACCATCTGCCTGGGATTGTAGTTATAGCATTGTTGTAGTAGAGTACGGAGTCATTATAGAACTGCCTAGCATAGGCAATCTTACTCTCAATCCCATCCAGCTGTTCCTGGAGAAGCTTGAAGTTCTCGCTCGCCTTGAGGTTGGGATAGTTTTCAGCCAAAGCGAAAATAGTCTTGAGAGCCGCCGTCAACCCAGCGTTGGCATCCATCTTTTCTTTAAAATCCTGTGCGCCCATCATACGCTCCCTTGCTTTGGTAACCATTTCAATAGCCTGCTTTTCGTGCGCCATGTAACCTTTGACGGTCTCGACGAGATTGGGCACTAAATCTGCACGCTTTTTTAGTTGAACGTCAATCTGAGACCACGCGTTGTCGACTCGATTGGAAAGTGTGATGATTCGGTTGTAGATACCAAAGAATAGGGCTGCAATTATGATGAAGATGAGAGCTATCAAAACTATCAAAATCCACTCCCACATACCTTCACCCAAAAGCCATTTCTATATGCTTTCCTTTAAGGATATCCTCTTAAAAGCCAAAGCAACAGTTGCCAATATATATCTCCGAAAAACACGGCGATGAGTACACCGGCACCAAGCGCTGGAGCGAACGGCAAACCCTTTTTGATTTTTATTGTATCATCAAGTTTTCCCGAACGGACTAGGCACCTAAGAGCTCCCACCTGATACCTTGTAAGGCCCGCCGCCCTGTTCGGGTTGGTGTACACCTTATCCCATTTAGATTTTAGATAGAATCTAAAGGCCAATCTACCAACTTTACCATTTTTCTCATAAATTGTCTCCGCTGGAATCATGCCCTCCTTTAGGTTTGTAATCTTAACAGTTTCATAAAATACCTTCCCCCCATGGATTCTTCTGATCAAAGCGTAAACAAAAATCAGAGGTAGCATTATGACTAAACCGTTGAAAATTATCGTTAGAGGCATGGGGTATATTGGGTTGCCAACTGGCATTTTGTAACCAAAAAGTAGAGCGCCAAGTGCTGTAAATAATTTAACATCTCCCCCCGCCCAACCGCCAGTAATCCACAAAAAATATCCAATCGCGAAAGATATCGTGGCCCCCAATGCCCCCGAGATTGCAGTTATTAGATCCCAGCGGTAGGTCCCTAAAAGTAAATAGAAGACAATCCCAAATGCTATCATCGAATAGTTGAGCTTGTTAGGGATAATGCGCCTGCGCATATCCGTGTAAATCGCTATAAGAACACCGGCTATGGAAACACCGGCTGGGATTATCTCAAGATTCATCACTATCATTTAATCACGTTTAAGCTGCTAGATAAATGAAACTTAATACAGCTCCCACCAAGCTTGGGATTATCCCTTACATTATCGATTTGTCCGCCTATATTGGAGCCGAGACTTTGTGTTGTTAAACCTATTAAAGAAACTAAAACTCCTACCAACAACAAAACCGCCCCAACATCATCATAAATTCGAAGGTACCTTGAGAACGGTTTTCCATTTTATCACTGTCCAGTATTTTATCCTTCACATTAACCTGTTAACTTATCATAACCTGAATTAAAAAATTTTCTATGATATGCGTAGACCGGCTTTCCTACACCAGTCGCCATGACATCCTCTAATTTATCGACAGCTATGGCTTGATCAAGTATTCCGTAACCAAGCATGTCCCGAACGGCTAGTTCTCCTAGCTGCTCTAGATGCCCTATCGGTAAACGCCACCCCTTTTCCTAGCGCTCGATTATTTTTAAGACATCCCTGGTGAAAGCGCGCTTGCGCTCGGCCTGGTCCTGTATGTTATTGGGGTCTATTTTTATCTCCTAGATAGCCATCTCTTTAGCCCTATCAAGGAGCTTCTGTTCTTCTTTTGAAATCTCTGACATCCTTATCCTGTAAAAGGATAAAACACTCCCCTCCATATATTATGTCCACTTGGCCATAACTTTCAAGAATCTTGCCTGCGCCAGGGAATAGCTGAAACTGCTCCTTGGGCTTTACCTTAATTTCCATCAGGCGGCTAACCCAAAAGCCCCCTGATTTTTCCTCTTTTGCTGGATCCAGAGCAATACGACTTTGTGGCTCTAACGGCTTTTTTAGACTTGGTACCTATCACTTCTAGCCGATTTTTTTCTGAATATTAGTGGTATGGGTAACCTCTGGATGGTAGTTTTAAAAATCGTGGAAGGATTATTTTTCAAAATATGAAAAGCGAATAGTTTATAAGCCTTAATAATAAAAGGAGGATAAGAAAACTTTAAATTTAAGTATGAAACTACTGAAAAGGGGTGGTATTACGAGTGCATTAGGTGGTAGGTCCGTAGTCGTGTTGCCGGAAGGCACAAGAAGGCAACTAGGCCGCGATGCTCAGAGGATGAACATATTAGCGGCCCGCGTAATTAGCGAGGCCGTCAGAACAACCTTGGGCCCCCGTGGCATGGATAAAATGTTAGTCGATAGTATGGGTGATGTCGTCATTACAAACGATGGCGTCACTATTCTGAAGGAGATGGAAGTTGAGCACCCTGCGGCAAAGATGCTGGTAGAGGTTGCAAAGACGCAGGACGAACAGGTGGGAGACGGCACCACGACTGCCGTTATAATCGCTGGCGAATTGCTGCGTGAGGCTGAAAAACTGCTTGACCAGACAATTCATTCGACTGTAATCGCCGGGGGATACAGGCTTGCAGCGGAAAAGGCACAGGAAATCTTGGAAGGAATAGCAGAACCAGTAAAGATCAGTGACGACGAACTTCTGAAGCAGATAGCGATGACTGCGATGACAGGCAAAAAGGCCGAGAGTTCGAGGAATACTCTAGCAGAACTAGCAGTCAAAGCTGTAAAACAAATAGTTGACAAGACCGACGAGAGTTATACCGCGGATATTGATTACATTGGAGTTGATAAAAAGCCAGGCGAGAGCACTGATGATTCACAGCTCATCCAAGGAGTGATTTTGGACAAGGAGCGCGTCCATCCAAGCATGCCAAAGAGGGTTAAGAACGCAAAAATAGCGCTCATTGACAGCGCTCTCGAGATAGAGAAGACAGAGACCGACGCCGAGATCAGGGTCACTAGTCCAGAGCAGCTACGCGCTTTCATCAACGAGGAAGAGACCATACTCAAGAAGATGGTGGAAAAAATAGAATCCTCAGGCGCTAACGTTCTAATTTGTCAAAAGGGCATTGACGATTTGGCGCAGCATTACCTCGCAAAAGCTGGAATATATGCGGTCAGGCGGGCGAAGAAATCGGATATGGAGAAGCTCGCACGCGCAACCGGTGGAAAAGTCATGGCAAACCTTGACGACCTCACAGCCAACGACCTTGGAAACGCAAGTTTAGTTGAGGAAAAGAAAATAGGCGATGACAAGATGACATTTGTAGAGGGATGCAAAGATCCAAAGGCGGTGAGCATCCTAGTACGTGGTGGCACGGAACATGTTGTGGATGAAGTGGAAAGGGCAGTTCATGATGCCATAAGCGTCGTGGGCGCAGCGATCGAAGATGGGAAATACATAGTAGGTGGAGGCGCGCCCGACATCGAACTCGCAAAGCGATTGCGCGAGTATTCTGAAACAGTTGGGGGTCGGGAATCACTCGCCGTTAACGCCTTCGCTAACGCAATCGAATCAATTCCACGTACTTTATCCGAAAACGCTGGCCTAGATAGCATAGACATGCTAGTCGAACTCCGGGCGAAGCACGAAAAGGCAGATGGCAGTTATTTCGGTATTGACGCCTACAAGGGTAAAGTGACGGACATGGCAAAGGAGGGCGTTATAGAACCAATGCGTTCAAAGTCCCAGGCGATTAAATCGGCAAGCGAGGCGGCCATAATGATACTCAGGATAGATGATGTAATATCATCATCAAAGCAAGGGGTTTCCCCGCCGAGACCACCTAGCCCAGGCGGGGAAGAAATGGGCGAGGATTAAATCATCTGATAAAGACCACTGCAGCTAACGCAGCTCCGTGATTTTCTACCACGTGGCCTGCCGAAATAGAAGCGACCTTTGTCGCCGTTAGCCCACGCCTATCCATCATGTACTTTACCATGTCCTCGGCGGTCTGCGCTGCCATCTTTTGGGTTATGCCGATGTCGTGATATTCAGAAATCATCCCATGAGAAGTTTCGCTTATCGCTATCCCAACTGCCGCCGCTATCTTCTGACCTGGCGTGGAGCTGCATATCTTTGAGATAACTATTGGAGCGATTGTGCCGGGCTCTATCCTTGGCAACTTTATTATCATGCACCCGATTGGCCAAATGCTCGAAACCGGCCCCAAGTTTAACTCAGCTATTCCGGCCTTTCTCAGCGCGTTATCGAATGCCACCAGCTCAAATGGTCCGTCAGCGTCAGCTGCCACTAAAGATGCTTCCTTCGGAACTTCCCACATTCTTTTACTCTATGCGAGGTCTATGCGTCATCCTCTCGAGAAGAATCCCCTCTATCTTTATTGGTAGGGATTTTCTCGCGATTGCCAGAGCCTCTTCGAGCTTCGTCTCGTGCTCAGCATAAATTTCAAAAAGGGGTTCACCTTTATCAACCTTGCGCTCTTTTTTGCGTAGTAATTTAACGCCGGCTCCTTTGTCACGCGGAGCACCAGCAGCGCGGGCTATTTCGTTTATTCGTTGGTTGTATACCTGGGTCACGTAACCCGAATGAGGGGCTGTTATGGTCTCTTTTTTATCGCCAATTGGGATATCCTCTGGTTTGATATCTGGATTTCCACCTTGGGCCCCCATTATCTCGCGCATCTTCTGGTAAGCCTTACCAGATTTTAGAATCTCTGAAGCCATCTCCCTCCCCAAGCCAAGTGAAGCTACTTCGCCAAGTTCAAGCATTATCCCGGCCAAACTCTTCGATTTTTCGACTAGGCTACCAGGCCCGTCGCCCCGAAGGGTTTCAAGCGCCTCCCTTGCTTCAAGCGCAGGACCTATTGCATATCCAATCGGTTGCCCCCCATAGGTAATCGCCGTTTCCACCTGGACGTTAACCTTGTGGCCCAGCTCTATGAAATCATGCGCTAAGCTACGTGCCTCCTCGATTCGCTCAACCTTCGCACCGTGCCCCGTCGGGATATCGATGAGTATGTGGTCTGCACCGGCTGCAATCTTCTTTGACATAACGCTAGCCAAGAGCTGAGACCTTGGATCTATACCTAGAACGCGCTCGGCACCTATTATAATGTCATCAGCAGGAGCAAGATTGACGGCGCCACCCCAAGCCAGTACAGCACCTACCTTCTCGACATTCCTCTTTATCTCCTCCAAGCTCAGGGTCACATTAGCCAAGACCTCCATCACGTCCGCCGTACCGGCTGCGCTAGTAATCGCCCTGCTGCTGGTCTTTGGCACAGTGAGGCCCGCCGCGGCAACTATTGGGACGACTATCAGGGCGTACTTGTTGCCAGGAACGCCACCAATGCTGTGGACGTCCATTACAGGTTTGTTTTCAAACTCCACCTTGTCCCCTGTGTCAACCATGTGTTGAGTCAAGGCAACTATTTCATCTATATTCATGTCCCGAATGTACTCCGCAACCACAAAGGCCGTCATCTCGGTTGTGCTCAAGTTACCATTAACGATGTCTTGGATGATGGTCCCTATCTCATCATATGAAAGAGTTTCCCCTGCCATCTTCTTCTTGATAAAGCTGACCGATTGAGGACGAGGCGATAGAGAAACAGTTGCGATGTCGCCCGCCTTTAGGCTCATTTCCTCCGTTACTTCGACGAAAGCTCCAAACTCGCCCGGCTGGACCAACCTCTTTGTCTCGTTTGCGATCGCGACTATTGTCTTTTTTTGGGTGCTAAGCTTTACTCTATCCCCAGCAAATAACCCGATTTCTAGGGCGTCCTTTTCATGCAGCACTATAATGTTTCGACCCGTCTCCATGTCTAGTGGTTTTGCTTTGAGATTCAACTGTTTCATAACATCTAAACCTTTTATTGGTCTCTGATTTAAATGTTCACTGACAATTAATTTTGTGGTTCAGTGTTCGAGACAAAGGACTTTGAGATAGAGGGCCGCAATTTAAAGGGTCTTAAGGCGGAACTGCCGAAAACGCCGCTCCTTTTGATAATAGCTCCAAAGGGTTACATCATGTGTGGATATCTGAACCTAGATACGGCTGAAAGGCTCGGTCAATCTGCAGCTATCGTAACGGGCGTCAAGGATTTTAACGATATGTTGAACGCCAAGATTACAGCGGCTACAAGCCAAGCAAAGAAAATTGGGATCACAGAGGGCATGAACGGACGAGACGCACTCAAAAAGATGAGTTAACCCCGGCGCGTGGCAGCCTTAAGCGCCCTTGTAAGCCTATCAATTTTCCGCAGCATTTTTTCATCATTTCCTAGGTTTTTTTCGATGATGTTAACAAATGCGCTACCTACAATAGCGCCGTCGGCACCTGCTTTTAAGACATTAGATACGTGCTCTGGCTTTGAAATGCCAAATCCTACAGCAACAGGGGTTCTCGAGATCTCCTTTACACCAGCTATCAGCGGGCGCACTAGGTCGGAGAGCTCCTCTCGGGCACCTGTCACCCCCAGCAACGAAACTAGGTAGACGAAACCGCTCGATAAAGCGCATATGCGCCTGAGCCTTTCTCGGGTTGTGGTCGGAGACACCATTAAAATTAACTCAACCCCGTATTTTCTACAGGCCTTTAAAACTTCCTCAGCTTCCTCCAATGGCAAATCGGGAATTATTATCCCATCCAACCCTGCAGCCGCAAATTTCTTTATGAAATTTTCAACACCGGGCTTTAGCACGACGTTGTAATACGTCAAAACCACCAAAGGTACTTCGCTCTCGCGCCTGATCTGCTCGATTATTCCAAGTACTATTGCCGGAGTAGTGCCTGCTTTAAGCGATCGGTCTGCGGCTCTTTGTATAGTGGGACCATCTGCAATAGGATCGGAAAATGGAATCCCCAGCTCGATTATATTGGCGTGTTTGGAAAGCACCTCCACTATCTTTGGGGTCAAATCCGGCCTGGGGTCCCCAGCTGTTACGAATGCTATTAGCGCCCCCTCACGACCGCGGAGTTCTTCGAACCTTTTTGAAATTCTGCTCAAGCAGCTATCCCCTTTAAATCAGCAACTACTTCGACATCCTTGTCTCCGCGCCCAGATATGTTAATCACCAACAACTTGCCCCTAAACCTTTGCCTCTTTTTCTTGACGTAAGCCACGGCGTGGGCAGATTCCAGAGCAGGGAGAATGCCCTCCATCCCGGATAGTGATTCGAAAGCTTCCAGCGCCTCATCGTCGCTTACACTATCGTATTTAACCCTGTTTTTGACCTTCAACATCGCATGCTCCGGACCCACGGCAGGATAATCCAACCCAGCGGATATGCTATGAGTAGGCAGTATCTGACCGAACCCGTCCTGCATCACATAGGTATGGGAACCATGTAGAACTCCGCTCAATCCAGCGCAAAGTGGTGCAGCGTGCATACCAGTCTTCAATCCCTTGCCCCCAGCCTCTATACCGAAAAGCTCGACGGGGTCATCTAGAAATTCGTAGAAAATTCCGATTGCATTACTTCCCCCTCCTACACATGCCAAAATCGCATCTGGGAGGCGACATTCTGCCCTTAAAATTTGGTGCTTAGTCTCCTTACCTATAACCCGCTGAAAATCACGTACGATCATGGGATAAGGATGGGGCCCGACTACTGAGCCCAGCAAGTAGTGCGTGGTCTGAACATTAGCCGTCCAGTCCCTAAGTGCCTCGTTGATGGCATCCTTTAGCGTGCATGAGCCACTCTTGACGGGCGTGACCTTCGCACCCAGCAATCGCATTCGGAACACGTTCAAGCGCTGACGCTCCATGTCTGTGACGCCCATATAAATTTCGCAATCCATTCCTAACATGGCGGCTGCCGTAGCGACCGCGACCCCATGCTGGCCCGCTCCTGTTTCGGCTATAACTCTACCCTTACCCATGTATTTCGCGAGAAGGGCCTGACCCATGGTGTTGTTTATCTTATGCGCACCTGTCATAGCGAGATCTTCCCGTTTCAGGTAAACCTTTGCGCCTACATACGTCGACAAATTTTTAGCAAAATATAGCGGCGTTGGACGTCCCGCGAAGTCTCGCAGATATCTCTCCAATTCTCCATTGAACTTTTTATCGCCCTTTAACCGCAAGTAAGCCTTCTCAAGCTCTTCCAGGGCCGGCATCAGGGTCTCGGGGACGAACTGCCCGCCAAACCTGTCGAACCTTCCTTTTACAGGAAACCTATTCACGTATTTCATGTGATCCTCGCCGCCCTGATGAAATCACGCATCAGCTTTGGATCCTTCTTCCCGAGTTTTGATTCAACTCCGGTCGCAACATCAACCCCCTCTGGTTTCACCATCCTGATGGCCTCCGCTACATTATATGGATTGAGACCGCCCGCCAAAAACATAGGCTTGTTAACAACATCCTTAACATCGCGGCTAATGCTCCAGTCGTGGGTCAAACCTGTGCCTCCACCAGCAGGGCCCTTCGTGTCTAACAGGACAATATCAGCCACTTCAGCTGCCCTCACGGCACTATCGACCACTGCCTGATGGTTCTTTGATTCAGGTGGAACAGGCACAACCAAGATTAGGCCACCACCCAATTTCTTGTGCGCCCTTACTAGTTCACTAGGTGAGAAGATGAGATGAATCTGTAGAAAATCTGGTTTCAATAGTTGATCTAAACTTTTTAGTTCCTCTAAACTCCTAGGTTTTACAACTGCAACTTTTGCGACATTATCGGGAGCTGCCGCGAGTATCTGTTCAGCCTGCTTTACGGTAAGGCAGCGCGGAGAACCCTTGATCATGATCGCCCCGACCATGTCAACCCCAAGATCACATGCAACCTTAACATCTGTGGCATCTGTGAACCCACATATCTTTATCTTCACCATCGCCTCACCTAGCCTCCACCAGGGACCTCACTTTCCCCTCAATATCTTTCTCCTTCATTATCGCAGTGCCGACAAGAACGGCGTCCGCACCTGCGTTAATCATCCTTATGACATCCCCAGGTGAACTTATCCCGCTCTCGCTGACGAGTGTAACATCTTTGGGGACAGTTGGCGCAAGCTCAACGGTTAGGTTTAAATTTACTGACAGCGTCTGCAGGTCTCGATTGTTCACGCCTATCAACTTCGCCCCAGCTGCACCAACCATCTTTACCTCCTTTTCATTCGTCACTTCGACCAAGCTTTCCATCCCAAACTCCTCGACAAGAGCCATGAACCTCCGTAACTCCCGTCCCAAAACTTTAGCTATTAAAAGCACGGCATCGGCTCGAGCCTCCGCCGCTTCGTATAACTGGTATTCGTCCACGATGAAATCCTTGTACAGTAGGGGTACATCGGTTACCTTTCTTATCTCGCTCAAAAAACTTGGGTCACCCTTAAAATATCTGGGCTCGGTCAAAACTGAGAGCGAAATTGCTCCCCCATGTAGCATCAACTGCGCTGTGTGTACAGGGTCTGCTCTCAACCTGATATCCCCGGCGGAGGGCGAGGCTCGCTTTATTTCAGCGATCAGGGGGACATCCGATGCTCGCTCGATTGCCTCGACTAAACTCTGCCTTGGACGCCCATCGATGCAAAAATTATCAATTGGTTTGGATTTTGAGCGACTACGCACATCTGCTCGGACATTCATGAGTACTTTGGACAAAAAATTCAAAGGCTCGCCTCCAAAGCTTTCAGTTTAGATATGTCCCCACCCGTAGCCTCCACTAGCTTGAAGACCTTTTCGTATGCTCGACCGGAATCAATGGACTCTGCAGCTACCGATATCCCCTCGTGGAGGTCACGCGCTTTCCCTCCGACGAGAACCGCTGCCGCTGCATTCAAAAGAACGATATCGCGCCTAGGACCACTCCCCCCGCGAAGTATCCGCAGCATTATCCGCGAGTTCTCCTCAGGCCCCCTTCCAGCTATGTCATCTGGAGTTGCGCGTTTGAAACCGAAATCCTCTGGCTCGATGAAGTAGGTCCTGACCATCCCATCTATGAGCTCCGATATCTTGGTCTTCCCCAAGGTCGAGATTTCGTCCAGCCCTTCCATACCGTAAACTACCATCGCCCGCTTGCAGCCGAGGCGTCCCAACACCTGCGCCAGCTTCTCAGTTAATGCGCCCTCATACACCCCAATAACCTGCGCTTGAACCCCTGCGGGATTTGTAAGCGGACCGAGGATGTTGAAAACAGTTCGGATGCCCATTTCCCGCCGAACCGGAACAGCGTGCCTCATGGCCTCGTGAAAGCGCGGGGCGAACATGAAGCCTATTCCCGCTTCCTCCACACACCGTTGGACCTCCCCTGGCGGCAGGTCGATCCGCACGCCAAATGCCTCCACGACATCAGCACTCCCGGCCTTGCTCGTCACGGATCGATTTCCGTGTTTGGCTATCCGGATTCCAGCCCCAGCTGCCACGAACATGGCCGCCGTACTTATGTTAAACGTCTTTATGCCGTCTCCTCCTGTGCCACAAGTATCGACTAGCATGCCTTCAACATTTGGGTTTATTCTAACGGCAAATTCGCGCATCACTCTGGCGAATGCCGCAATCTCATCGACGGTTTCTCCCTTCATCCTAAGTCCCATTAGGAAAGCGCCTATCTGGGCAGGAGTCGCCTTACCTGACATGATATACTTCATCGCTGCCTCGGACTCGGTTTCAGTCAGGTCCTTTCGCTCGACCAGATTCTCTATTGCCGTTTGTACTGGGTTCACTTAACCACCTCAAGAAAATTCCGCAGAATTTGCTTTCCATGGACTGTCAGAACCGACTCTGGGTGGAACTGTACGCCGAATACTGGATAGACCTTATGTTGAATGCCCATTATTTCCTGATCCTCGTCCTCAGTTACAGCTGTCACTTTCAATGACTCTGGCAGAGTGGCTCGCTCAACGGATAGAGAATGATATCGCGTGGCCTCGAAGGGGTTCGGGATGCCCTCGAACAGCGGTCCGCCGTCGTGCCTTATTTTAGACACCTTGCCGTGCATTAGCCGCTTTGCCTGCACGATTTTGCCACCGAATGCATAGCCAACCGCTTGGTGACCTAGACATACGCCTAAGATGGGCACTTTCTTACCTAGTTTCTGAATGACTTCAACTGAGATTCCCGCGTCCCTTGGAGTCTTTGGCCCTGGAGAAATCACTATTCGATCAGGATTGGCACGCTCAATCTCCTGAATTGACGCTCGGTTAGTAAAAACGATGGGATCTGCCCCAAGCTCGCCTATGTACTGCACGAGATTGTAAACAAAGGAATCTATGTTATCTATTACCACGACACGCATCTAAACACCCGCCGCTCGAAGCAACGCCTGCGCCTTGTTCTCAGTCTCATAATGCTCCTTCCAGGGAACCGAGTCCGCCACAATCCCTGCCCCAACCTGCACATAACCCATGCCGCGCTCGGCCACCAGCGTCCGAATAGTTATCGCTAAGTCTGCATCGCCGGTATAGCTGAAAGAACCTACGGCCCCGGCGTAAATCCCCCTTTGAGTGGGTTCAAGCTCGTCTATTATCTCCATCGCCCGTACCTTTGGAGCTCCAGTGACGGTCCCTGCGGGAAATGTCGCCCGGAGCGCATCGAAGGCGTCTTTATCCTCCCGTAGCTCCCCCACGACATTTGTTACCAAGTGCTGAACGTGACTGTACTTCTCAACCTTCATGAAATCCGTTATCCCGACCGACCCGAACTTCGAAACCCTCCCAATATCGTTTCGTCCCAAGTCGACCAACATCAGATGCTCAGCCCGCTCCTTCTCATCGGAGAGCAGTTCACGCTCCATCGCCCCATCGTCAGATTTGCTCCTGCCTCGTCGCCTAGTTCCAGCTATCGGACGCGTTAGGACCCTGCGTCCCTCAACCCTAACCAGCACCTCCGGGCTTGATCCGACGATGCTCCGCTCGGGAAAATCCAAGAAGAACATGTAAGGAGATGGGTTGATCCGCCTCAGGTTCAGGTAGAACTGCTCTGGTGGAGGAGATGGACTGAGTTCGACCCTTCGTGAGAACACGGCTTGAATTATGTCCCCGGCGCGGATGTATCGCTTTATGCGCTCAACGCACCCCTCAAACTCGCCCCTTGAGATGTTTGACCCAACGGATATCCCACCATGAGGGCCGATGCTCGAATTTACTCCTTTGGCCTCTGTAAGTTTTTTAAGGCTGGAGTAGGCGCGCTCGTACGACTCCCTCACATCTGAGTCATCCAGCAATAACATGAGGGAGCAGTAGTGAGTCTTGCGAGCCACGTGGTCGAATATCACCATACACTCGGGAAGCATGAACTCAAGCTGGGGTTGGGTCAAATCATCCTTTGCTCGGTTCCCGACATCCACAAGCGAGCGCACGTAATCGTAACTTATGTAGCCCACAACTCCAAGCATGTAACGCAGCGAGGCAACGGGGACGGTCACCTCATTCAACAACATGGCTTTCTTCAAAACTTCGAGAACATCATCTTTTCTTGTCAATTTCTCTGTTATTTCACCAGCCATCTCGACCAGGTCTTCCCTGCCGCCGTAACGGAATTCGCTGCCCCTTACCATTATGTAGAGTAATGGACTGTATCCGATTACGGAATAGCGCGCAAGCTCACCAGGCCCTTCAGCGGACTCCAAGAGATAGGACGGCTGTTGGGCCTGCCTCAGGCTCAAGTATAGCTTGGCAGGATCGGTGCACCCATCTACGGTCGACACTATCGGTAGCAAGCATGGACTGCTAAGCCCGCCAGCTAGTTTCTCGACATCTTTTAGGGATGATTTCAATGTCCCACACCCATCAACTCACATTAATTGTCATTTGTACTATTTAAGCCATTAGTGTACAATTTTGTTCATATTAGAAAAATTGTCCCTATATAAATAACCTAAACTCAAGGACTGGGTGGGAAAATAGCGATAGGAGCGAATTTTAGTTTTTCGCACCAAGCTAAACAATACCTTTCACTAGCAAAAATCAACGTAAGGAGGTGAACTGATGGTTAATAAATTGGAATCCGGAGATATACTCCGCAAGATATCTACCCTGCGAATCGTTTCAAAAAGGGACGGGGAAGAACCATACGTCGCCGAAATACCTGTAAAGGGCAGCACCTTTTCGCTGGTCATCCCTAACGGATATATCAACTGGCCTGATGGCAAACCATATCCCGACTCGATTAAAGTTACGATCGACGAAACACAGAGCATGTGGGTGAACTTTGGCGTGTCGAAAGAGCACGGCTTTTATACATCGCTACGCATAGGTGAGCCAAAGGAATAAACAAGCCAAAAGATAAACTACAGAATTCAGGTCCTTTTACCCTCTGAAGTACACACTAACATTTCCCCAGCTATCATTTAATTTTTTTATTTTCTATTTACGTCCCGCAAAATATCTGTTTATTCCGTTGATCATGGCATCGACGCTAGCGAGGACAACATCCTCGCGCACGCCCTTAGCTATGTACAAGTTACCGCGCTCATCCTCTAGCTTAACCATCACTTCGGCTAGAGCATCGCTACCACCTGTGATAGCATCGAGATGGTACTCCTTCAGCCTGAGCTTCGAGATCTCGCTCATAACGTTCCGAATAGCTCCTATTGCTGCGTCGACCGGGCCCACGCCAGTTGCGGACCCAACCCGTTCTTCGCCTCTAATCGTCAATCGCACGGACGCTGAAGGGGTAATGGTACTCCCAGTAGTTACGGTTGCTTCCTTAATCTCGACCACCTTCTCCTCTGCCGGTAGCGCTCCGATGACGCTTTCGGCGATGGCACGTAAGTCCACATCTGTCACCTGCTTGCCCTTATCTCCTAGGATTTTGACCAAGCGGGTGATCTCAGATAGCTGTCCCTTCGTCGCCTTCACGCCAATGCTGCGCAGCTGTTTTTGAACCGAATGTTTGCCTGTGAGCTTTCCCAACGCCAAGCGACGATGGTGTCCCACGGATTCTGGGGAAATCGGCTCATACGTCCCTGGAAACTCGATAACCCCGTGCGCGTGTATGCCGGAAACATGGGCGAAAGCGTTGTCACCCACTATGGCCTTGTTGGGTGCCACGGGTATGCCTGTCAAGCGCTCAACTAACTCGGATGTCTCAGTAAGCAGCCTAGTTCTAATGCGAAGTTTAGCCCCGTAAAGCGCCTTTAGTGCCATGACAATCTCCTCCAGCGATGCATTGCCGGCGCGCTCTCCGAGGCCATTTACTGCAACCTGAACTTGCTCGGCCCCCGCCTCCACCGCCGAAAGGGAGTTTGCCACGGCAAGACCTAAATCATCGTGACAGTGGACGCTGATCGGCACCTTTATGAACGGCTTAAGCCTGCTGATCAGGTAGAACATGCCGCGCGGGGTAATGGCGCCGACAGTATCAGGCACATTGATTCGGTCCGCCCCGGCCGCTACCGTCGCTCGATATATCTGCTTTAGAAATCCCAAGTTGGTCCTGGTTGCATCCATCGCCGAGAACTCAACCTTTACACCATGCTCCTTGGCGTATTCGACAAAATCGACCGCCTGCTTGAGCACCTGTTCTCGGGTCTTTTTGATCATGTGTTTTAAGTGGATATCCGAGGTGCTTATGAAAATGTGGATGCAGTCGACCCCACATGCGAGCGCGGCGTCCACGTCCTCCTCTACAGGCCTAGCAAGGGCACATATCTCGGACTTAAGTCCTTCCTTGGCGATTGCGGTGACTGCTTTCCGCTCCCCCTCGGAAGAGACGGGGGTCCCGGCCTCAATCGTGTCCACGCCCAACCTGTCCAATTGCCTTGCCACGAGCAGCTTTTGATCGGGTGTGAAGGACACGCCCGGCGTCTGGTCCCCATCCCTAAGGGTGGTGTCGAATATCCTGACCCCACTGGGTAGCTTAACCTCTCGGGCCGCCTCAGATATGAAATCGCTTACGAAGGTTTCCTTTGCCATTGGACTCCCTCTCAACTACTGTATCTATTATATTAACGTTGTCCAATATAGCTAGGAGGATGGTCAATTGGCAAAACTAAAAATCCTAGACACGACTCTGCGGGACGGGGAGCAGACCCCCGGGGTAGCTCTGGCACCCGAACAAAAACTTGAGATAGCGAGGGCACTGGACGACCTTGGGGTTGACATAATCGAGGCTGGGTCCGCGATAACCTCTGACGGCGAAAGACTAGCAATGAAAATGATAACAAAAGCGGGTCTTAAAGCGGAGATATGCAGTTTCGTTAGAGCTGTCAAAGCTGATATCGACGCTGCACTCGCATGTAATGTGGACAGCATACATCTGGTTGTTCCAACTTCTGACATACACCTTAAATACAAGCTAAAAAGGACGAGGGGGGAGGTCAAGAAAACGGCACTTGATGTAGCACGATACGCACTCGATAACGGATTAATTGTGGAGTTTTCTTCCGAGGATGCCAGTCGCACCGACCCTGCATTTCTGCACGATATCCTTTCAGCCGCTGCTCGTATCGGTGTACAACGAGTTTGCGCTTGCGATACCGTTGGCGTGTTAACTCCTGAAAAATCCCGTGAACTCTACTCTGGCCTAGCGAAAATGCTAAAGGTCCCTGTGGCCGCGCACTGCCACAACGACTTCGGGATGGCCACTGCCAACACTGTAGCTGCGGTCCTCGGGGGAGCACGCGAGATCCATGCAACCGTGAACGGGCTTGGGGAGCGGGGCGGAAATGCCGCTCTGGAAGAGGTAGCGCTCGCGCTTTTCAAATTTCATAACATAAAGACAAAGATAAAGCTAAACAAACTCTACGAAGTTTCAAATTTGGTAGAACGGGTCACTGGCATGCCGGTGTCACCGACTAAACCTGTGGTAGGGGAAAACGCGTTCGCACATGGAGCGGGGATTCACACCCACGGAGTTCTGGTGCATCCCTCAACGTATGAGCCGATATCCCCTAAAATGGTCGGTCAACACAGAAAGCTGGTCTTCGGCAAACTCTCCGGTTCCCATGCAATAGAAAGCGAACTCAAACGCATGGGGCTAAAACCAACTCTAAAACAAGTCCGGGAGATATTTGAACAGGTGAAACGGCTTGGAGATAGGGGTAAGATGGTGACCGACACGGAGCTCAGGGCAATCGTGGACTCAGTTATGGGGCGAGAATTCAGGGAAATTGTGAAGCTAAAGGAACTTACCGTGGTAAGTGGTAACCGCGTTACCCCAACTTCATCCGTAAAGGTTCTGTTCGGCGATAACGAACTAGTGGAATCTGGAATAGGGATAGGCCCGGTAGATGCAGCCATGAATGCCATAAGTAAACTGGTTGGGGGAGTTTCAAACGTGCGTCTCAAGGAATATCATGTGGACGCAATTTCTGGAGGGACCGACGCCGTCGTCAGCGTGGTCGTGAAGCTCACAGATGGTAAAAGGATTGTAACCGCACGAGGTACCAACGGGGATATCATCATGGCGAGCGTGCAGGCGATGTTGAACGGCGTCAACCGTCTACTTATGGATAGGAAACTGGGGGGTAAATGATGCCAAAGAGTAAATATCACGAAGAACTGGAACGTCTGAGGACCCCCCACGCGGGAGAGATACTCGGAATAGTGGAACAGATGCTGGGCTTCGACCGCCTGCTCGTTAGATGCAAGGACGGTTTTGTCCGCAACTGTAGAATACCGGGCAAGATCCGTAAGCGTTTGTGGGTTAGGGAGGGCGATGTGGTAATCGTGCGCCCTTGGACAGTTCAGAGCAATGAGAAGGGAGATATAATTTATCGTTACACGTACGCCCAGCGAGACTGGTTGAGGAAAAAAGGCCTCTGGGGTTAGGAGGCATCGTTTGGAAGAGGATTTCGAAGCCCTCCTAGCTAGGCTTGAGCGGCGTAAGGTTGAACGACTGGAGAAGGATTCGGAAATTTACAAGATAATGGAGAGCATATTCGACGCCTCGACCCTACTTACCCTTTACCACCTGATAAACCGAGGGATTTTTGATATCCTTTATGGCGTCGTCTCGACGGGTAAGGAAGCCAATATCTTCTGCTCGCTTGACAAAAAAGGTAACTACGTGGCCATCAAAATTTACCGGATAGCCACATCCGACTTCAGGAACATGCGCCGTTACCTGATCGGTGACTCCCGTTTCAGGAGAGTCCCAGACGATCGGCGCGGGACGATTTACACCTGGGCGTCGCGGGAATTCAAGAATCTTCAGCAAGCTCATGAGGCCGGGGTTCCCGTACCCAGACCAATAGATCAAGAAAAGAACGTGCTTGCGATGGAGTTCTTGGGTGAGGAAGGTGTTCCATACCCAACCATGAAGGAAATTACACCCCATGCCCCAAAGCGTGCTTTTCAAAAATTGCTTGGGGCTACAAAAAGGCTTTACCAGGAGGCAGGACTTATCCATTCAGACCTAAGCGAATACAATGTGATGCTGACGCCGAACCCAGTTCTCATAGATCTATCGATGGGGACGGACAGCAGAAATCCAATGGCGGATGAATTGCTAATGCGCGATCTGACAAATCTAGTAAGATACTTCCGAAGGATCGGGCTAAAAACTCAAGAACCTGCGGATTTGTTTGCAGATATAAAGGGAGATTGAGGACATCTTGTTTGAAGGAATTAGGTCTTAAGCTCGATTGCGATTGATACTTCCTCCGGCACTTGGAACCTCATCAGCTGACGAAGGGCCCTCTCATCCGCCTTCATATCTATGAGGCGCTTGTGTATGCGAAGCTCCCACCTGTCCCAAGTTATGGTGCCCTCTCCATCCGGAGCCTTTTTGGTGGGGATAATTATCCTGCGCGTGGGAAGCGGGACTGGCCCGGAGATCTCGACGCCGACTCGCTCCGCTATACCAGCAATCTGTTTGCAGACCTCATCTAGTTTTTTTTGGTCCTTGCTGGAGATCCTTATACGTGCCTTTTGCAAACATCTCCCCACCTTACAAGGAGCGAGGTCTAATAAAAGATTTTCTTACTGAGGCATTACAGCATGGGCGCTGCCATTAATTACATTTACTGATATCTTTTCGAAGATCTATGAGATATCTACTGGAATTCCCAACCCATTTATTTCCTCTTTAACCCTATCGTATATTTCCTTCCACTCTTTCGTGGGTTTGAGGGTTTTTAGGTCAAAGCACTCGGTGAAGCTCTTCCCCTTGGGGGGGTTCATCAACTTATCCTCATATTTAGGTATTAGGGTCTTTGCGATCTCGTTTGCGTCGCTTCGCTTCAACCCTGCGGAGGCCTTGAAGACCTCGGCGCAGAACTTGGCCTCCAAGGGGCTTATGTAGTTGGTAT
>CAYUMT010000013.1:0-28047 GCA_964446015.1 Hadarchaeota archaeon (SeqCode) | reverse complement strand
CCGCAGCTACAACGCATACGATGATCAAGATGAAAGGGATTATTTTTTCGATGGACCTTGGCTTGGGCAGCTTGATCTCCGGCATGTATCAACTCCCCCTATACCGAATGCTACATGACATACATTTAAACTATGAGCCATAAAAATTAAAAGAAGCAAGCGAAACGCCCAGGGGGGTGAAAATGGAAAAAGATAAGCTGGCTGGCGCAGGGATCCTCGCAGCGAGCATCGTTGGTGTAGTGGTATATGCATTGCTCCTTTACTTCGGCCATGGCTCGATACTAGCGGTCATCTTGGTTTCAGCAGCGTTCTTCGCTCTGCTCGGCGTTGTTGGGATCGGGTGGACGATGGCCACGACGCCAACACCAAAACCCGTTGAGTTCGAGACCCCAAACGAAGTCATGGGCACCGAGGAGAAACGCAAACTAGGAAAGCCTAGGAAAAGGGCTGTGTAGGGGATTGAAAGTGAAGTACAGACTCATGAACCTATTGGCATGCCCGAAATGCAAGCACTTCCCCCTCGAGCTTCTGGTCTTCAAGCGGGAGAGAAGGGCGCCAAGGGCGGAAGAAATCAAATGCGAGGTGTACCGTGGATACCGAGCCAAGGCGGTGAAGGAGCTTGTGTCGCTTGTTTGCAGAGATTGCTCCAGCTTTGAGATAATCGAGGGTTTGCTTGTTTGTCCCTCTTGCGCAAGATGGTATCCGATCGAGGAGGAAATTCCCAAGATGCTGCCTGACAAGTTAAGGAAGAAAGCTGAGGGACTCGAATTTTTGAAGAAGCATAAGGGTTCAATCCCGAATGTCATCCTCGAAAGAGGGAAGCCTTTTAATTTCTCAGAAAGCGAAAGTTAGCAAATTTGTCATACCTCTAAAGGTTGACGAGTCTGCGGTCCTAAATCCTTGTTTTTCTTGCACGAGGGTGATTTGCACTTGAATTACTGAGGACGAATTTATTCAAGTTGACCTCTTTCCGAGCCCTATCGCTATGAACTTTTTTCCACGAACTCCTCAGGGTCGTGAATCTTCCTTCCGTCGATGAGCAGCGCGTTTTTCTTCCTCGATTTGAAATCGTCTGACCCCAGCGTTGAGAACTCGGCCCACTCCGTCACTACCATGCAACAATCGGCATCGGTCAAGGCATCGAGGGGCGAATTAGCATGTTATCCTATTTCCAAAAATTTTCCTTGCATTATTCATCGCGGCGGAGATGCCACGCAGGAATTCCTCAAATCCATCTTGAGTGTATTAGAACTCACCCTCCTTCATCACCCTGCCAAGCTCGTCCAGCACAGTCCCGTGGATGTATTTTTTATGCACGTCCAATCCTACATGCTTCATTTCTTCTCCTCCTTCTTTTTCTTGGAGGCATGACCAACCGCCTCCACAAGCCATCAATAGTGGAGGCGGCTAAAAAAGGGAAAAATCATGCATGCTATGTTTTAATACACACTCAAAGTCCAAATTATTAAGGGGTCAACAATGAAAGCAGTTGTTCTTGCAGCTGGTTTTGGCATTCGAATGCGTCCGCTTACCTTCACAAAGCCGAAATTTCTGTTGCCAGTGGCGGGGAGGCCTGCTCTCGATCACACGTTCATGCTTTTAAAAAACGCTGGAATCGACGAGGTCGCAGTAGTCGTTGGTTATGGGAAGAGGCAAATCATCGACCGGTATGGCGATGGCTCGAGGCTTGGCTTGAAACTTGAGTATTTACATCAAAAGGAGCCGCTTGGCACGGCAAACGCAGTTTCGATGGCAGAGGATTTCGTCGGTGGAGAGCACTTTCTCGTGATAAACGGCGACACCCTAGTTGACCAAGAATCCCTGAACGTACTCCTGAAGCACCATAAGGAGTTTGGTTCGAACAAGAATTTTGGGGGAATCATGGCGACTATTGAGGTCGATGAGCCTGAACAGTTCGGGATAGTTTTCCTTAAAGGAGAAAAAATCAGCGAGGTGGTCGAGAAGCCGAAGCGGATCAAGAGTAGGCTGGCCAATGCTGGCGTTTACATCTTTGACCCCGCGATTTTTGACGTAATCAAGCGAACGAAGCTGTCGAAGCGAGGGGAATACGAGCTGACGGAGTCCATACAAATTTTGATTAATGAGAACAAGGCCGTCTACACTTCTCCTCTGGAGCTCTGGGCCGACATAGGGAGGCCATGGGATCTGCTGCTCGCGAACGAGTACTTCCTCAGGAACCTGAAGGGCGAGATACACGGGAAAATCGAGCACGGCGCCTACATCGAGTCGAACGTCTACGTGGGCGAGGGCTCGAGGATACGGTCGGGATCCTACATAGAGGGCCCTACCCACGTCGGCAAGGACTGCGACATCGGCCCCAACTGCTTCATCCGCCCGTCAACGAGCGTCGGCGACCACGTCAGGATCGGCAACGGGGTCGAGATAAAGAACAGCATCATCATGGACCACTCCCACGTGGCCCACCTCTCCTACGTCGGCGACAGCATCATCGGAAGCAGGTGCAACCTCGGGGCTGGCACGACCATCGCCAACCTCAGGCTGGACGAGGGCGCGGTAAGGATGAAGGTGAGCGGGAGGGTCGTGAACACGGGCAGGAAGAAGCTCGGGACGGTCATCGGCGACGACGTGAAGACCGGCGTGAACTCGATGATAAACCCGGGCGTCAAGATAGGCCCGAACGCGGCGGTCGGCCCGGGTGCGGTCGTCTACGATGACGTCTCTCCAAACACGCTCGTGATTACAAAGCCGGTTATCATAAAGCATAAGTGGCCGGGGCACGTGGAGTGAAAAAATGACCGAACGCTCTAAAGACGATTTCAAGGAAAAGTGCCCGAATCTTGTAAAGGAGATCGGTGACAAAGGCACCATCAAGATAAACGCCATGCGGAACTCGCAGAGGGTGGGGGAAAAGTTAGCTCACTCGGAGCACGGATACGAGCCCACGGTGGTGGATTACATTAGGATGAGGATCTAAGATTCCTTGAAAAACAGGGGGTCAAAATCCCGAAGAAAATCCTTAAAGAGGGGAGCGTTTGCCCTGAGAAAATAGCGAATCGAATATTTGCTAACCCTTTTCCCGCCTTGAAAACCTCCAACGCTCTTTTGAGTTTCATAGGTTTCTCATCCAGAATGCACATCTCTCCACGCTCAAGGATGAATCCCTCGGCCTTTTCGCAACCTGTTGCATTTCATCCAATCAGTATTCAGACCGAAAACCCTCGGCCAGCTCAATCGCTTTAACAGGGTTGACCGGGTCGAGGTCGGATAGTCGACCACCGTTAAAGGATAGCTTTTGAAGAGAAAAACTTATTTTGCACACACTAATATAGTTAAATACTAAGGTTGCAACGTCGGCGAGGTATAAAAATGAAGATTCTTGTGACTGGCGGTGCGGGTTTCGTTGGCTCGCACGTTGCTGAGTACTATGCAAAAAAAGGTGAAGACGTGAAAGTGTTGGATAACCTATCAAGGTGGGAGATTTTTGGAGGAAGCCTCGGAGACTCACTCTACAACTGGGATTACCTGAAAAAATATCAAAATGTGGAGCTAATCAAAGGCGACATAAGAAAGTTTGAGGATGTTAGAAAAGCCGCGGAAGACTCGGACGTATTAATCCATGCAGCCGCTCAAGTCGCCGTGACGACTTCGATGAAAGATCCAAAATTGGATTTCGAAGTTAACGCCTTAGGAACGTTCAACGCCTTGGAAGCAGCGAGGTTCAACGATTCCGCGGTGATCTATTGCAGCACCAACAAGGTCTACGGAGAAAACGTCAACGATATCCGAGTTGCTGAAGGGGAAAAGAAGTATCGCTTCGCGGATGAGAAATACGAAAATGGCATTCCCGAAGATTTTTCAGTAGACAGGGCTTGGCATACTCCCTATGGCTGCTCAAAATTGACTGGAGATCTTTACGTTCAAGACTACGCTCACGGCTACGGGTTGAAGACGGGTGTGTTCAGAATGAGCTGCTTATACGGGGAAAGACAGTTCGGTGTTGAGGATCAAGGATGGGTTGCGTGGTTCACAATAGCGACTGTGCTGGGCAGGCCGATAACCATCTACGGAGACGGGAAGCAAATCAGGGATGTGTTGTACGTGGGCGATCTCGTGAAAGCTTTCGACGCTTTTTTGAGGAGCGACTTGAAACATGGAGTGTTTAACATTGGGGGTGGGCCGAACAACACGCTGTCGCTTTTAGAATTGCTTGACTTGCTGGAAAGACTTGCCAGTAAAAAACCGAAAATTTCTTTTGCCGATTGGAGACCTGCGGATCAAAAAGTGTACATCTCAGACATCTCAAAAGCTGGAGAAAAATTAGGATGGAAACCGGAGATAAGTCCGGAGGAAGGAGTTAGAAAACTGGCCAGCTGGATCTCAAATAACACCAATCTGTTTAAAGAAAGAATTCCACCGGTCTCAGACCGGTGGTCAGAACCTAAACACTAAATCTTTTGGAACACCGCGCATATTATTGCCTGCGGAGAGTCTGTAATCTCTATTATTGGCATTTGCATACTATCTTTTATTCTCTTCCAAGGCCGCTTTAGAGGAGTATTAGTTCTCAAAAGATATTCCTTCTTAACTATGACAAAACCTTTTGCCAATCGTTCAATCATTGCATTGCTGTAATACTTTTGCCAAGTGACACCACCCCCAGTTGAATAAGGAGTAGTGATTATAACATGCCCACCTTTCCGTAGGACTCGTTTAACTTCTCTCATTGTCATAAGATCGCCATTTTGAGCGATCGGATCATTATAAATTCCAAGACCAATGTGCTCGATTGCTGAACCTAACACCACGTAATCAAAGACTCCCTCTCTAAAAGGAAGGCTCATAGCATCTGCAAGTACAAAAGGTTTGGAGTCGATCCCTCGGATGAACCTAATATCGGCACAGAACACGCTGTGCTGCGTGTTCCTTAAATGAAGGCGTAACAGGCTCTCAGAGGCGCCCAAATCAAGAATGTTGGAAGCTTCTCCCGAGATATTTTCAATCACCCAATCCTGCTCTTCCCTACCTCCAATAGCTGTAAGACCAAGAAAAGGTCTGATTTTGCCAAGTGCATGGATAATCAAAATTGTCAGGGTATCCCCTAACAACCATCTGAGCCGCAGAATAACATGATCAACTCTCATTTATCATCCACCACGAAGGAATTTATTTTAGAATAGTTTTTTACAACAGAAAGATTTTCATTACTCACTCTTACCAACTCTCTAGAAACATTGAATGTTTATCTCAATCAGTCCCGCCAGTTGACAAACTGAGTTCTAAATGTCTCCATATGGTTTTATAGATTAAGATTAAGTTTATTCATCGTTTATTTTTAAAAGCCTGACCAGTTCCTGCATTGCTGTTCTCTTCCAATCGTAGCGTTCAGAAACCGCAATTGCTTCTCTACTCTTTGTCTTTCTTGTGTTCTCGTCCAGAAGCAAATCCAATATTGCTTTAGCAAAAGACTCATAGTCGCCTAGTTTCACCATAGTTACTGCCCTGCCCAAGTCTCTCCCGTGAAAAGCGGGTAAATCGTAGACGACTGCCGGCAGCCCTGCCGCCATTGCTTCCGTTAAAGCGATCCCCCATCCTTCCTCATGACTTGGAAATACGAATATCTTGCTTGATTTCATTAGTGAGTAGATTTTATCATGTGGAATCCAGCCGAGTAAGCTGATATTTTTGTCAAGACCGTACTTTTTAATTCTATTTTTTAGCTCGGCCATCAATTTTTCATTTGCTCCCCCTCCGATAATCGCCAAGCTAGCGTTTTCTTTCTCTTGAACCACATACTTCCAAATCTCGATGAGGTCTAAAATTCCTTTCGTGATATGTAGCCTCCCTACATAACATGCATCAAAGAATAGGTCTGAAATGAGTCGAGCAGAATAAATCTTTTCTTTCTCTATACCCAATGATACTACCATGATTTTTTCTTCACGAAATCCCAGGGATACTAAATCCCTTTTCAATCCTTCATTGTCGACAAAGATTACGTCCGAGTAACGCCTTATTAACGAGAGGCTGATTCTGTCGGATAGATATGATATTAAATTTTTAAATTTGGAGCCGGCTCTTTTTGAAAAATGGGGGATGAGATGAAAAATGAAACAGGCCATTTTAGATCGATTTCCTTGCAATAACTTAGCGACTGCTGCAGGTAATATATCTGGAATAAGGCTAGTAGCAGAGTAGGTGCATATTTTTTCCCGATTTCTGAGCGCAAACAAGGTTCCTTCCAGTGATCTTAAAAAATAGGCCCCAATCACGCCGAGCTTATTGCCATCAAAAGGTAAAAGCGTATATTCTGCGTCGAGATCCTGAAACCGACACAACTTATAGCCCCCCTGCGTCGTCACGATCTTCAATCTAACTCCTAGCAGCTTCCATATCTTCACGACTTCGAGAAAGTGCTCTTCTCCTCCACTGATCGGCAAAATTTTTTCGCTAGGTTTGAAAGCATACGAGTACGAGTTGAAAAAACAAATAACTTGAAAATTACGCGCCGCTTCTGCATCTAGATTTTCATGGACATCGGTGGCAAAGTTAGCTTGCATAGCTTTAATCCCTCTTTACATCAACTCAGTCATCATCTACTTTTTTCCGCCATCGTTGCGTCAAGCTAGCTCGTCTTTTCTTCAAATTCGGGATAAAAGAATAAAATATTGGACTCAAAACTGCTAACGGTGCTACGATCATCCATGTTAACAAGAGTGTGTCGCGATCGGCTTGAGGCTCAAATAGTAACAACACGCGACTTTCTCCCGATCCGGATACGCGAAAGGCGTTTGCCCAGCCTAAGTATGTTGTGTGCTCTAATTGGGTTCTTGCCCCGTTATCACAGATTACATACGCATTCCAGCCAGGATCGTAGTTCTGCAGAAAGACTAGCCAAGACGGAGCATGTACCTCAACTAAGTATGTCGTTGGAGCGTACTGAGGCGACATTTCGAGAATTTGTAATTCTTCAAAATCGGAATCTGGAAGTTGATAGGAAAAGGCATTAAAGGTGATTTGGTTGGTAAAAACATCTATTTTACCCTGAGGATCTAAGCCTCCGATTTTATATTTGATAAGAATACCATATATCCTAGATGGATTCCATGCATTGTATTTATATGAAAAATCGTTGAGATACAACTTCACATTACGCCAACCGACGAAATCATCCGGTATAATCCACTCCGCGGTGTTTACATAACTGTTACTGGATTCATCTGAACTAAGTACTATGCTAAACTCTCCCTCTTTTTTTGTTCCGTACAAATATATGCTAATGCTTTGGATATTTTCTGAACCCCATGGTGACGAAAACCATCTCCAAATCCCGGCCTCAAGTTTTCCATCCTCACCGGCCGTCATGGTCCATTTTAAGGAATCACTACCATTTATTTTCTCTGCGGAATCTGTAGCGACAGCGATTTGCCCCGTTGGCGCCCACCACGTGGCGTTCAATTTGCTCCAATTTTCCCATTGGTGATCGTCTCCAATGACATACGATTTTATGTTTAACTGGCTATAATTTTCTACTAACACGTTATCATTGCTCGTATCAAATAGTATGCCGTGCCAGTTCGAACACAAAAGGTTGTTTTTGTATAATGAGTAAGACTGAGTTCTTTCTACGAGTTCTACGTCTGGAAACGCTGCATCTAAGCTCTTCTCAAAGTTTGCGGGAGCACCCGTCAAATACCTATCTACGTGGCCTGAAGAGATAATGATTGGGCCGGTTTCAGGGATGTCTCTAAGGACGACCACGTATCGGAATCCTAAGAGCGTAAGTTGCCGACCAAGGGAAGTCTGACCAACATTGAAAGCAGCTGCAAGCGTCTCAAATTTTCTGAACAGCTCGTCGTTACCTAACCCGGAAGGTTGATAATGACTTAATACGTCTTTCGTTATCACAAGTCTGACGACCCAGCTTGTTTGAGGAACCCACAGTACTCGGAACGGTCCTTCTAGTTCTCGTTCTTTGTTAAAGGTGTTAGCTAGGTCTTGAACATATTCTGGATAAGGTGAGCTGAACTCTCCGTTCGAAAAGGCTTTTGGTTGAATTAACAACATATTGTGACTGAGCAAGGCACTCCCTGCAGATGCCGCAATTAGCGTGGCAACTAAAAAACAAAAGAATATTTTGTGTATTCGTGTATTTTTTTCTTTACGGCTAGTTATAATGTCGGTAATTTTTCTGCGTTTCTGCATGACGACCTCTAGGCCAAATGCAAACATAATGGACAATAGGCCAGCAAGTATGAGCATATAAACATCTGCGCCGTTTATTGGCCAGATAAACTGCAAAGAGCTATATATGACTTGAATAAAATGACTCCTCAACTTGATTAATTTTATCATAAGAATTACGAGCAGAAAAGTAACCGATAGTCCAAAAGACATCAATCGGATTCTTTTTCTACACGGCATCAGCGGTAACATTGCCACAAAAAAAATCAGTAATCCGCCAACAGCCAGCCAACCACTTATATTTGGTGAGGTCAGTACTAAAAGTTCTGAGATTGGATTAGGGAGATAAGAATCAAAGTAATGAGGTTGGAGATAGGCAAGAAAATCATTGGCCCCCACGACGTATTTTGCGGATGTTGCATAACCAGGTATTCCAAGTTTCAGGACTCCAATTAGAGTCGGCAGAGTGAACGGAAGACTAAGAGCCACAAAGATGATAAAACCGAGCGCGATGGTCATGAAGCTTTTTAATGCATTTCGTATCGACTTGCCAGACGAGACAAGCCAGCATATGAAACCCGCGAAGAAGAACGGCAACATGAAAGATATTCCCTGAAGCGTAAGGAACATTGTTCCTAAGGAGAGCGTCACACCTAAAAGAAGAGCGTTCAACGTCCAAGACTCGTTCTGGAAAAAAATGCGAAGCATACTAAGAACGACCAACGGGAATACAGGGTATACGTACATCATTACGTTGACACCAATATATTGCAATGTCAACCAGTTGTATGCATATACTAAAGATCCAATAACTAGAACAGGTTTAGAATTTGAAATCCGCCCTTTTTTAAGTAGCAAATACATTGCTACACTGGATAACCAGAAAGGTGCAACCAAAAAAATAAATTCACTAGTCCATGGATCGCGAAACACTGCTTGATTAAAGTAAATGATCAGAGTCCCCATGTCTTGGCCTGGACTCCGCATGCCGAACCCGTAGGGATTCCACGCAGATATCGTCAGATCTTTCGGAACCTCTGGAGGATAAAACGGTTGCAAGGTGTTATTAATATCAATAGGTTTGTTTGTAGAAAAGAATATAGCACCAGTTATCACTAAGTTAATCATGATCACGATAGCTAAGGAGGTACAGCTCCAATCCCTTAGCTTGCTGAGGAGGTACAGCCCCGATCCCTTAGCTTGCTCGGCGGAACTCTTACAGGTCATAATGTTGCTTTTACGAGGAGAATTAAAACAATATTGTTCTTATCTTTCATTCATACATATCGAAATAAAGAACGTCGTCGACAAACGCCAATCTGAAGCCACACTTCTTGAATAAAATCGCCATCTCCTCTGAACTGGTGCTAACAATGATTCTGGTTGCTCCCATGCCCTTCACGTATTTCTTTATTGCAACCATTGCTTCAACTTCAGACCGTTTTCCTCGTTCTGTTTCCGCAATCCCGAACAATTCTATCTTGAAAACGCCTAAACTCTGCCTTACGAGTGAACAACATCCTATGAGCTTGCCTTCTGTGATAATCTCTAAAAAAATTGGGTCCCACCAACTTTCAAAAAGTGAACTAATTCGCCATGTCCTAGCAACTGCATTTAAGCGGGCAAAAAGAATGTGAATAAGACGAATAGTTAGGGCTCGCATAATGCTCCACTTTTCCGTGCTTACGTGCAGCCTGCTTAATTGAATCTGTCCTCGCCTTTTCCACCTTTCGTGGAAATCAACAAAATATAGTCTGTAAAAAGTCGGAAGATCACCGAGTTTTACACGCCGAACCGATAAACGAATATCTGTCACCATGTTACACACCAATCTTACAGCTTCTCCAATTTCACCGCCAACTTCAAAGCCTTTATAGTATCTGCGGCGGTATTTCACAAAGTGTGGCCTTCGGACCATCGTCGTGCAGCAATTGACGTGTTCTTTCAATTCTCGTCTAAAACATCTTGGGTTCTAGCAGCTATAATCTTGGGGTGAGGAGGGACAATGAAACCGTCGCTCCTTCTTGAACGAGGTCTCTTTGCGACTCAGTCAAAACTAAGGGAACACCACACCACAGAGCTTCCGGCCCAGAGATTGTCCAGCCTCTTTCGTCAACTGAACAGCATGCAAAAACGGAGTTGCCCTTAAGAATCGCAACTTTCCGCGCCTCAGTTACAAACCCCGTAAATCTGGCATTGTTCACTAAACCCATTTCGACAACCTTTTGACGGAGTTGACTCACGTGCGCTTTTCCATCACGAAACCCAAAGAAATGTAGTCAGGCAGGTGAAGACCTGGAAAGCCTCTGTTAAGAACCCAGTATTCTCTCCAGAAGTCATGAATTTGTTGATTAGAGGGAACTTGAGGAATTTCTGGATCTATACACATCCTAAATGGAAGCAATATTCGTTGCTTCAAGTCTTCCATCCGGTATCCTCCAGATAGAAAGATGTTGCCGTAAGCACGTACTTCATCGTCTTTACCAGCAGCCGTATTAGATTGGATCTCCCTTATGTAATCTTCTAACAGTGGCTGTACATGCTCTTTCCATGGAATAGTATAAAGCTCGAATTCCTCAGGCGTTTTCGCGATTAGGAACTCCACCATATGCTTCACCATTCTATTTCGATTCGAGATAATCGTCCGACATGGGCCTCATGATTGGCATACATGGCCTAAGAGAAGTCAAAACAGAGCGCTTCTTCGGAGAAAGCCGGTTTAAAACCACACTTCTTGAAGAAGCCTGCTGTTCGCCTTGACCCTGATCCAGCAATTATGCGGCTCACGTCCATCATTTTTGCGTGCTCCTTTATAGCTTCTACCGCTTGAGCGCCGATGCCGAGTCCTCGTTTGTGCTTCAACACTCCTATAATTCCTAATTCGACTACCTTTGGGCTTAACCTAACTAGAAAGCAGCAACCCACGATCTCACCATTCGCAGAGATTTCAAGGGGAATAGGATCCCATCGCGTCTGAAAGAGGGGAATAATAGAACCAATTTGAAGTGCGACGCGCAAACGAGCTAGAAGCACGTGAATAAATCTAACGGCAATCGTACTTAGTACTGTCATTGTCTTAATTTTTCGTTCAGACACATCATAGATGTTCTGCAAAGAGTTGTTACGAAACGCCTCAAAGTAGACAGTATAAATCAGCGGGAGCTTACGAAACTTTACAGGTCGAACCACTACTTGAATTTTATTTTCTTCACGATTTGAAGTCGCTTTCAATCTCTTCACCTTCAGTAGATTTGAATAGTTATCAGCTGAACAAAAAACAAAGAATTGCATACACGCTAATCTTCCAATTTTCCAACTAAATATCCTAATCCCGCTGAAAAATATTTAACAAATTGGTAGATTATAAATCCTGAGGTTAAGATAGGCTGCCTAACAAATTTTCTCCAATGTCTAATGAACGCGGGTCTAATTGGACTTAGTTGTTTTACAGCTTTTTCTCTATTTTTGTTCACGAATTTCTCTAAGGTTCTTCCATAGTAGTAATATTTTCGCATGATTTCCCCTATGGTTTTTGGCTCGCCAATATGTATCTCTTTAGATTTTGTCTTGCCTATTTTGTAAGCTTTCTTTAAAAGTCTATTGTGCAAGTCATAGTCTTCGGCTGCAATTAATTCCTCATCAAATCCGCCAACAGTTTCAAAAACATCCTTTCGGATGAATCCTGCGCCGACATTCAATTCATCGTCAGCATAACAATCGCATTCTAATTTTCTAACTTTTGCCCAAAAGCTTATGGTAGGATCAGTGGTGTTGGTCACACAAATAGCATCATAATTTTCTTTTTTACATTTTTCAACAGCTTCTTCAACAACATTGGGTTCTAAAAAAAAATCAGAACCAACTATATAGATATATTCTCCCTTAGCTTTTCTGGCTCCAAAGTTCATTTGTTCACATCTTTCCTTAGCACCAATTTTAAAAATTCTAGCCCCGTACTCTCGCCCGATTTCAACAGTTCTATCATTTGAAAATTTGTCGACAATAATAACATCAATGTTTTCATAAGTTTGATTTTTGATTGATTCTAAACATTTGGCTAGAGTTCTTTCTGAGTTATAAGTCGGGATAACAATAGATACCAACGGTTTTTTCATCTTGGTTTCCTCACTAATTTTAAAGCGATTTCTAGCGCTTTTAATCCATCATATCCAGAGACTGGCACTTCTTTATCTTCTTTTATGCCTTCGATAAATGTTTTTAGTTCTAATTTTAAAGGTTCTGAAAAGCGAATAGGTAATTCGTGCACCGTATAAAAATCGTTTTCTCTATATTTACTATACTCAACTACTTTTTGTTCAATGAACCAACCTTTTATAAATTTTTCTTTTGTTGCCACATTAATTTCTCTGACTTTAAATGGTGTCAGCCAATTTGCCGTTATCTGTGCTAATATTCCATTTTTCATTTCGAATATTAAGTTGGCCGCATCATCATAATCACACACATTCTTTGATGATACGAATCCATGAACTTTTTTAGGTTCCGAATCAGTTAAATATCTAATAAGATCTATATCATGTGTAGCTAAATCAATCACAACACCAATGTTTCTTAGTCTAGGAGGAAAAGGCCCAACTCTTATAATGTTAATCGAAATTACTTTGCTATCCTCAATACTTTTTTTTATAGCTGGAATAATTGGATTAAACCTCTCTACATATCCGACCATCAGCTTTACGTTTCTTTTTTTTGCGGTCGCGATTATTTTTCTAGCACCAGCTATTGTGTCTGAGATGGGTTTTTCCACCAAAACGTGGCAGCCAGCGCCGATCGCGTCTATCGAGATTTTCTCGTGGAGTGAAGTGGGTGTGCAAACGCTTACCGCATCTAAATTTTTTTTAAGGAGTTTTCTGTAATCAGTGAACGCTACAATACCATATTTTTTTGAAATGATTTCAACCGTTTTTTTGTTTACGTCCGCAATTCCCACTAGCTTCACCTCTGGCAACTCTGAGTAAATCCTTGCGTGGTTGCTACCCATCGCCCCAACACCTATTACCCCAACATTTATCATTTAACCCTCTTCACGCTTTTTGCTGGATTGCCAACTACTACATCCATATCCTTAATATCTTCAGTGACAACCGCTCCAGTCCCAGTAAAAACCGTTATATCATCCATCTCATCACCTCAAAGGCCTCTGCGTATTCTGCGTTGCATTGGATGCCTCTCATTTTCGCCCATCCTTGTATGAACTCCTTTGAAAAATAGTTCCTCTGTTTGATAAACTGGGATTTATACAAAGATAGTATTTTCCACTTTTTTTCAATATGTTTTTCCGTCAACCTAACAAATAGTTGCTGGTTGAATTCCAGATTGTTCCACGGCAATTCAAACCCAATTATCTTTGTACTTTTTTTAAATATCCTTATGGTTTCTTCATATACCGTTTTGTGGTCTTGATGGAAATCGTTGAGAGAGGGGCAAATAACAAGATCTGGATTAAACTCTTCCTTGATCTCAGCCAATTGACTTAAAATTTTTCCTCTGTGTGCAGGAAAATTTTTGTTCTCAAAATCATAAACACGATAATTGTCGATTCCCAGATTAGAAACGACGCTGAGAAATTCTTTTTTTAGAGTATCTGGAGGTGACCCCTCAGGCACAGCGTCCTCGCACGTTGAAAATACAACCCAAATGATTTGGCAGTTCTTTTCCAGCAATTTTATTACTGTTCCTCCAGCGCCCAGTTCTACATCGTCCATGTGCGGAGAAAGTAGGAGAACTTTCATTTAAAACCACTACGTGATTTTCTATCTAACTTGTTGTATACAATTTCATTTGTTTTAACATCTTTAGTAACGATTGCGCCAGCCCCCACAACAGCATTTTTTCCTATGACGACGCGGGGGAGAATGGTCGCATTGGCACCGATTTTTGCGCCTTTTTTTATCGTTGGGCCCTTTAGTTTTGCATCGTTTCGCATATACTTGTCATTAGTTGTCACACAATAAGGTCCCAAAAAGACATTGTCCTCGATGGTCGTGTATCTAGTTACGTAGGCACCGGTCTGGATGCTGACGTTGCTTCCGATCTTACAATTCCCATCTACCACGGAGTTCGTTCCAACCAAGACGTTATCCCCAATCACCGTGTTTTCCCTGATCAAAACATTGTGTCCTGTCCTGAGTTTTTTTCCGATCCTGACATTTGAGTAAATCACGGTTCCAGATCTTATGAGGGAGTTCGCCCCTATCTCTATCTTCCCGTCCCCCGAATTGCCCAATATAACATTATCTTGAATTGTAGAATTTCTCCCAATTTTTACTTTGCCGCTCATGATCACATTTTTGGAAATTATTTTATCGCTTCCATAATTTTTTCTAAATCATTACATTATTTTTTTGACAAAGGTTAAAGTATAAAGAGAGAGGAATTTCTGCATCAAATTTTTTCCCGATAATCGCGGCAATGCTACATTTCATTGTGCTCCCTCTTGCAATTGCCTCCAAACTTGTTTCCACTTCCGATGTGGCATAGCGTAGAAGCCACTTACTATTAGGCCTTCGGGAACATCATAAGCAACAACTGCGTTGAGCAATACCTTTGCTCGATTCCCAACAGTTACGCCATTTGAGATAGTAACACCGGCCCCTACCCAGACATCTTCGCCGATGTGGGCACTTCCGGATATACAAGTTTGAGCTGCAACGAGAGTTCTTGCTCCGACCTTAGCGTTATGACCTATGTGGACTTGATTATCAATCTTCACATCATCAGAAAGAACCGTATCATCACCCTGAAAAGTTGCGCGATCAATGGTGGAGTTAGCCCCGATCTCAACTCGGTCTCCTATCACTACGCTTCCAACATGGAGCCATTTTCGCACTGTTTTTTGCCGGATATCTTGTTCAAAACGAAAGCCATCAACCCCTATCCGTACTCCAGAGTGAATAACGCAATTATTGCCTATTTGACAGTTCTTATATATACAAACGTTTGGATAAATTTGTGTGCCTTTTCCTACTGCCACATTATCAAAAATGACAGAGTTGTGCATTATCTTTACTTCATTACCAATAAGCACATTTTTGCCGACGTAAACATTTTCTCCGATATAGACTTGGTTCCCAATTTTGGCACTCTTATCGATCCTTGCTGTTGGTGATATCCCCTCATCTGTAATAAGAAGCTCATCTTTATAGAAAAAATCCTGTAAATCCATCATCGACTTCAATACATCTTTTACCACGATATAGATGTTCTGAGGGTATTTTTCGCAAAGGTAGGCTAAACTTTCAGGGACAAGCACCACTGCGTTTCGCAGTTGATTTAGCATTCCCTCATATTTTGCTTTCCTGACGAATGAAACTTTATTCGGATCGTAATTATCCACGGCACATGTGCCAGACACCTGAATTTCGTTAGCCAAGTCGCCTACTACTTTACCTCTTACCATGTTAGCTAATTCAGTTACACTTATTCCCTTAGCCATACTCTTTACCTGATGATATATTTTATCACCTCGTGGCTTAAAATCAGCGCACAACCTAATGCGCGCCCGTAATCACATGTATAGTCCGCCATTGATATCGATGACCTGCCCGGTTATGTAGTTTGCATTATCGGACACTAAAAAGCGCACTAACTTTGCAACTTCCTCCGCTTTTCCCAAACGTCCTAACGGTATTTGATCCAATATCTTTTTTATGACTCCTTTGGGGATAGTTTCAACCAACCTAGTTTTTATGAACCCGGGTGCGACCACATTTGCTATTATGTTATCCTTGGCATATTCTTTCGCGATTGTTTTCGTGAATGGGATGATGCCCCCCTTCGAAGCCGCATAATTTGCCTGTCCGATGTTGCCAACCTCGCCCACCACAGAGGAGATGTTGATAATTTTGCCTCCCCCCTGCTTCTGCATATGTTTTAAGACAGATTTAGTGCAGTTGAAAACACCTGTCAAGTTGACTGATATCACTTTATTCCACTGCTCAGTATCCATATTTTCAAACCTTTTATCGCGTGTTATCCCTGCATTGTTGACTAAAATGTCGATTCTGCCGAACTCTTCCATTATTTTTTGAACCATTCGTTCCACTTGCGCTGGATCCGAAACATCGGCTTGAATGTATAGTGAGCGCCTCCCCATCTTCCCAATCTCCTCCGCGACGCTTATCCCTGTCTCGACTGCCAAATCGCTGTTTACTGCTACGTCTACACCACTCTCCGCTAGTTCGAGTGCTATCGCGCGCCCGATTCCACTTGAGCTACCTGTAACGAGCGCGATCTTGTTGGGCCTTACTCTCTCTTTCTTTCTGTGAGGCACAAAAATATTTATCTCTCCAGCTGGCCCTTCGCTTTTCTCTATGTCTCCACCCATATCAATCGAAAGCTCTCCGACATGCTCCTTGTTAATCCGAACCACCAAGCGCTCCCCAGCTTCATTCTCTACTATGCCCACAATGTAATTCGATTTGTAAGGCTGTAAAGGCATTTTTATCTCCGAGTAGCTCATCAATTTCCAGACCATCCCTTCACCTCGAAAATATACTCACAACGGCGGTGGCACCCGAGCCGCCTACATTGCAGCATAGACCGATCTCAGCATTCACAACTTGGCGCTTCCCGCGCTCCCCTCTTAGCTGCTTAAATACCTCAAAAACTTGACTCACCCCAGTTGCACCTATGGGGTGCCCTTTCGCCTTTAGCCCCCCGCTTGGATTTATTGGGATTTCCCCGCCTATCTCCGTCGTACCATTATCCACCATCTCCTTGCCCTTACCTTTCTCGCAGAACCCGAGATCCTCCATCTCTATTAGCTCTGCTATTGTGAAGCAATCGTGAAGTTCTGCCACATCAATATCCTTAGGTTTGAGGTTGCTCATCCTAAATGCTTTTCCTGCAGCTCTGATAACTGTAGGCATTGTGGTCAGTTTCTTTCTATCGAACAACCCGATCGAATCTGTATCATGGCCAATCCCCACAAGGTATACCGGCGAATCGTCGAATTGTCTGGCGATTTCTTCGGTGCACAATAGAACTGCTGCGGCACCGTCGGTTATCGACGAGCAATCGAGTAGCTTGAGAGGGGATGCGATTACTCTTGAATTTAGAACGTCTTCCACGGTTATCTCTTTTTGGAATTGCGCATTTAGATTATACAAAGCGTTTTTATGATTTTTTACTGCAATTTTTGCAAGATGTTCTTCGGTCGTGCCATACTCATAAAAATGGCGACGTGCCATCAATGCATACAAACCAGGAAACGTCACGCCATGTTTAGTTTCGATTTTACTTGCTGCTGTAGCTAGAATACTTGTCGCTTCGTCGAACGTGGCATCAGACATTTTTTCCACACCTACTACAAGAACCGTTTTATAAAGTCCCGAGAGGATTGCGATCACTGCTTCTTTTATAGCCAAACCGCCAGCTGCGCATGCGGACTCAACGCGACTAATTTCTCTGTTCACGCCTAATTTAGAAGCTAGAACTGCTGGTAAATGGCATTGGCTAGAAAAGCCGCTTGAAAAATTTGCAATGTATATCGCATCTATCTTGTTTATGTCTGTATTTGTATTGTCTAATGCTTGTTTACAAGCATTGAACATAAGTTCTCCTATATCTTCATTAGCTTCCCCAAATTTTGTGTGACCAGTACTAGCGACACATATTTTCATTTTTTCCCCTGCAATAATTTTATCATATGCGTTAAATCTTCTTTTGTTAGAGAAGGATGAACTGGTAATGAGAGGACTTCATTGGCCGCCTTCTCCGAAACCGGTAGGTCAGCGTGATAGCCCAGTTTCTGGTAAAGTGGCTGTTTGTGGATGGGTATAGGGTAATACACACGGGCATCAATGCCTCTCTTGCCAAGCCTCTTTTTTAGCTCATCCTTGGACATGCTGAAATCCTCAGTAACTCTAATTGTGTACTGATGAAAAACATGCTTTACGTTTGGCATGACGTGGGGCGGTATTAATCCCTCAACTTTCTTTATTTCCTCCGTCAGAAACTGAGCATTCTTTATTCGCTTGCTGTTGAACTCATCCAATTTTCTCAATTGGCAGAGACCTATCGCTGCCGCTAAATCGGTCATCCGGTAGTTATATCCTAGCATGTCGTGTATGTACCTTTCTGTCTGCCCATGATTTCTTATTATTCTAGCTTTCTCCGTGATTTCTTCGTTGTTAGTCGTTATCATCCCGCCTTCTCCGGTGGTCATGTTTTTCGTCGAGTAAAATGAAAAGCAACCGATGCCGAAGGATCCCACCTTTTTCCCGTCGAATTCCGCGCCATGGGCTTGACATGCATCTTCTATCAAAATTAAATCATTATCTGCGCTTATTTCCATTATTCTTTTCATATCGCACGGTTGTCCGAATAAGTGAACAATCAACAGTGCCTTCGTTTTCTTAGTAATTTTTTTCTCAATCTTATCAGGATCTATGTTGAAGGTAGCTTCATCTATATCTGCGAAAATGGGTTTTGCCGTAATGTATAAAATGGAGTTTGCAGTAGCGATGAACGAAAAAGGCGTAGTTATTACTTCGTCTCTTGGTTTAATTCCCGAACTCAACAGTGCTGTATGTAATGCAGAAGTTCCACTATTCACGGCTATTGCAAACTTGGTTTTTATATATCTCGAGAACTCCTCTTCAAATTTTTTTACCTTATTTCCTTGTGTCAAATGACCCGAACGTGCCACAGCAATTATTTCTTGTATTTCATCGTCACTGATTTGCGGTGACGCTATCGGAATTAATGAATTTTTCTCGGTTTGCTGCATAAAATATCGCTTATTCCATATAGTTAAAATTTCTTAGAAATTTTAAGACGTTGGCAAATATTATAAGTACGTAACTCCGACATGCTTTTTATTATATTTACGAAACATCTTTTATTACTCTCAAAAATTCTTCCGCACTTTTGTCCCAGCTAAATTTCTTCGCCCACTTCAATGCTTTTTCAGATCGACATTTCCTTAATTCTGTCATCTCTAAGGACTTGATAGCCTCAGCCAATGGGTTACGATTTCCTAGTTTTTCGTATAAGCAAATAATCATTCTCATTTAACGCCTTAATCTCCTTTTTACAGGAGCTTGATCACGCGCCCACTTTTGGATGAGCTATAGATACCATCGACCATCTCTACCACTTTCATCCCATCGTGGCCGCTTGCCACCGGCTGTTTGTCCCTCTTTATGCAATCGATGAAGTCCTTCAGCTCCAGCTCGTAGGACTGGGGTTGCTCGGTGGAATAATCAAACACTTGACGAGATCCATCTTTCGCAGTGTACACCGTATTGCTAGTCACGATCCACTTCCCGGTGTTCACAACCTTCTCCCCACGGTTGTCGATGATGACCGAGCCTTCCGACCCGTACACCTCCATGTACATGTACCCGGACCACTCCGTCCACGAGGACTGGATAAAAGCCATCCTCCCGTCTCCCGCCTTGAATATCCCCATCCCATTGTCCTCAACTTCTATCGGCATGTGAAGCGTGCCCACATGACCGAGACATTCCGAGAAATCCCCGATGAACCAGCGGAAGAGGTCGAGGATGTGGGCTCCGTTGTCCAGCATTGTCCCCCCCCCAGAGAGATCCCGCTTCACGTTCCAAGCGTGCAATACCTTCTTCCCGTCGTGGCCGATCCACCCCCGGACGAAGAGAAGCTTGCCGATCGCCTTCTCATCGATCAGCTCCTTCGCCTTCTTCACGTTTGAGAAATATCGTAGGTTTGACCCGGTCTTCAGAAAGACCTTGTTTCGCTTCGCGGCGTCAACCATCGCGCGCGCTTCCTCGGGATTTCGGGCCAGAGGCTTCTCGCAGATGACGTGTTTTCCGGCGTCTAGGGCGGCGATAGCGATGGGGGCGTGGAACTTATTCGGCGTGGCCACTATGGCACAACCCACGTCATCCTTTTTCATGGCCTCGCGATAATCTGTGTAATATTCACACCCGATCTCTCGTGCCAAGTTTGAAACAAGTTTTTCGTCAATGTCCACCAAGCATGCAATTTTGGCTCCAATTTTCCTGAGCGCGTTTACCCTCCGTGAGCCAAACCCCCCGCAACCGATTACAGCAAAACTGAGTTCCGACATGTACTCATCTCTTGGCTGAGGCTATCGTTTTAACTATAAATCTTATTTGGTCCTTGGTGAGGGTGTTGCCAGAGGGGAGGTTTACCCCTTTTCTTCCCAGCTCCTCCGCGACAGGGTATTTCTCACCCTTGTATTGATCCGCGTAGACTGGTTGAATGTGGATCGGGTAAAATGCCGACCTCGTGTCGATTCCCTTTTCCTTTAAGAACTCCATCAACTCGTCCCTCTCCATACCAAAGGAATTCTCCACGAGCACTGTGTACATCCAGTAAACATTCTTCGCCCATGAGGCCTCCGGGGGCAGAGTTATCCCTTTAACATTTTTTAACAGTGAATTGTAAAATCTGGCATTGCGCCTCCGGGTTTCCACAGATTCGTCTATCACTCCCATCTGAGCCACGCCAACAGCCGCTTGCAGGTTTGTCATCCTATAATTGAAGCCGACGTATCGATGGAGAAAGCGCTTTGGCTCAAACGCCTGGTCGCGCAGCAGCCTTGACATCTCCGCGATCTTCTCATCGTTGGTTACCACCATCCCACCTTCGCCAGTCGTTATGATTTTATTGGCGTAGAAGCTGAAGCAGCCTGCGTCTCCCAAGACACCTACCCGCTTACCCTTGTACTCCGCCCCATGGGCCTCGGCGGCGTCCTCGACCACCCATAAATCTTGCTCTCTAGCAACCTCAATTATCTGCTCCATATCACAAGGATGGCCGTAAGTATGCATGACCATAATTGCCTTGGTTCTCTTCGTTATCTTCTTCTTGATCTTGGCCGGATCCATGTTCCATGTCTGGAGCTCGGAGTCCACCAGCACGGGCTTGGCTCCCGTGTAGGTAACAGAGTTTGCCGTTGCGATCATTGTGAAACTAGGGATCAACACTTCATCCCCTGCCTTTATCCCCAAGCTGGCCAATGCGAGGTGCAGGGCCGTAGTCCCATTGCAAGTGGCTATCCCATACTTAGCATCGCAGTACTTGCTGAACTTCTCCTCGAATTCGGTGATGTATTTCCCCTTTGAGGAGATCCAATTGGTCTTAACACAGTCAATGACGTACTCCATCTCTTTTCCACCTAACTTCGGTTCACATACTGGAATTCGCATCTTTATCCCTCACTTTTGTTTATCAGAGAGCTTCTTAAAGCGTTTAGTGTCGCCATAGATGTCTTTTCCCATGTGAACTGACTAGCAAATTGACGGGCGGCACGAGACATTTTTCTCCACCCTTCTGGATCAGCGATAAGCTGAATGATAAGATCAGCTACAATATGCGGACTCCTATATGGCACAACATGGCCAGTAATGCCAGGGACAACGATATCTCGTTGCGAATCGGTAACCAGAACGGGGACCCCGCAGGCGAGTGCTTCTAAAGCAGATATTGTCCACCCGCCCTCATCTTTCGAGAGGCATACAAAGATTGAGGATTGTTTAAGCAACGAAACCTTGAGTTTTTCGTTAACATAACCACAAAACCTTACACGAGACAGGATGCCCAATCTCCGAGCGAAAGCTCGCAAACGAGGTTCATAATCCCCCCGTCCGATGATGAGTAGCTCAATATCTGGGATATGTCTTGAAGCAAGCTCGATTGCGATAAGTAGATCTGTTAACCCTTTATATTTCATTAATCGTCCCAGATATACGATGCGATGATTTGGTCTGGTTGTATTTGGTAAATTGTGAACCAAGTTAAGGAACCCCTCATCAAGGCCAGGGTTAGCAACAAATACTTTATTTTCCCTCATCCCTCTTGCCAATAACTCCCTTCTTGAAGTGTCTGAAATGGTAATGGTTGTTGACCCTCGGTAAATCTTTGGGATCATGAACCAGCCCAAATAGCCAAGACTGGCAACTGGGAATAAAAGTCGAGGCAATTCCTCGAACAGAACTCGTGCATTGCCAGATGAGTAAATTAAAGCTGAAACTGGTACTTTAGCATAAATGGGGGCAAGAAATGGAATGGTATTTATACTTTCCAGTATCACATCATATTTTTGATTTTTTGACGTTGATTCATAGAAACGCCATGCTTTCCAGTAAACGTTGGACCTCCCCCCCATCCTGACGATATCTATACCATCTATAGATTCTTTTTCCTCGCAACCAGGATATGCACTTGTAAAAAGCGTAACTTCATTCCCCATGCGAGCCCACCGCCTACCCAACTGGTGTACATGTAACTCAGAACCTCCAGCTTGTGGATGGGTTATATCCCGCCAATTAAAGACAAGTATTTTAAGTGCTTCCATGCTTCCCAACACTCTTAGGGATTAATCCTAACCATTAAGTTAAATTTCATTTTAAAATCTGGCAACACCAGAATCTCGTAATCCGGATAATTCAGCGTCAGGCAATGTTGAATGCATTCTCTCGTATATCCATCAACTTCCTTGCAAGGGATTATGATAGAAATCAGTTCATTCAACTTTCCATGCCCCAGATCATCGAACTGGTGAACTCTTTACCGCTCGATCGTAATACTTCAAGATCCGCATCCTATAGAAGATCGCTAGGATGTCGAGGGCTATCTTGGAGATATCTCTAAATCGCATCTTTTCTGACTCAGAATGGAAATTCAAGGCTATGGGTGCCTCCAGAATACTGTAACCCCTCCGATGGATGTTTGCGAGTAATTCCACATCGAAGGCATACCTTTTTACTAACAATGAAGGGATTACTTTTTCTAGGGCTTCGCGCTTGAACAATTTGCACCCAACTTGGGTATCGCTCACGGGCAACCCTAAAAGCAATTTAACGGCCGTGTTATGAACAGCACTCCAGAAGACCCTCCTCGTAGGATATTCCACCTTGGACTTCGAGTGACGTTTCGATCCTATGACCGCATCGACTCCGTTTTCTTCCATGAGCTTCAAGAAGTCGACCAAGTGATTCGGGTTGATCTCCATGCCGGCATCTAGGAACGCGACCAGTTTGCCAGAAGATTCCTTGAACCCTAGCTTTAAAGCCTGTCCCTTCCCGCCGTTCCTCTCGCAACTGACGAGCCGTAAGGTATCGACTTCCGATGCGGCAGTTTTTAGCTCATCCCAAGTTCCATCTGTCGATCCGTCATCCACGGCAATTATCTCGTGTTCTAAGCCGATATCCTTCAGGACTTTCTCCGTCTCCTCTATCGCTGCCCTGATGTTTGCCTCCTCATTAAAAACTGGCAATACCACCGAGAGCTTCATAAATTAGCTCCTCTTCGTGCAAGATATGTCAGCATAAACGCAAGCGTCGATTGCAGCAGGATCACGCTCGTCGCAAGCCCTATTCCCCCAAAGTACGTGCCCAGAACCAAAATCCCCACAATTCCGACGGCGAGAGCAGATAGATACGAGATCAGCACCGCACCCGGCCTCTCCCCCGCGTAGAGCCCGGACGTCTTCGTCACGGCTATCGTGGAGGGTATCACGCTCAAGCTCATGATCTGAATCAGCGTCACGCTTCCCGCAAAACCCGGGAGAACCCGCGGGATTACCCAGGGTGAAAGCACGACAGCCGAAGCGGCGAGTGCGACCGATGCGATGATGCTGAAAATTTCAACCTGCTTTGTTTTGGCCCCGGCCGACTTCTCCGGCAGCAGGTATGAGAAAAGAATGCCCGGCAAAATGCCCAAAGCGGCAAAGATCTGGTAGGCCAACTGGTACAGCCCCAGAGTAACCATGCCGAAAACAGGCCCTATCAAAATCTGGGGCAGCAAGCCGGTCGAGCCGGTTGCGATATCAACGCCAAAGGCCCTCGAAGCAAAGCCTACCTTTCCCCGCGCCTCTTTTATGCCGGGGTTGCTCCTGCGCATGTACCTCAGGGACAAAAGGCCGAAGAACAGATATGGGACCGCGTAACCGAGAAGCACCCCAGATAACCCAATCAGGAGGTACATCGCCACGCCTAGGAGCAGGGCGATAAGCTTCGGCGCCACGCTAATCCACTTATACCTCCCGTACCTGCGCCTTCCCAGCTCGGATGATATGGTCATCGAGAAGAGAGAAAGGCCGATGATCAGCAGGCCGACCAGAGGCCCGAAAAGTAAGCCCATCGCTATGCCCACGGCGAGGCTGGCGACAAAAACGATTGCCACCGCGCCCCCCAAGAGCCCAGCCTTCCCCTCCTTCGGGTAGTAAGTTATTACCGTCGTCCCCCACCCGAGCACGCAACACGTGGAGGCTAACATCGCTATCGACATCAGCCAGTTGACCTGGCCGTAGTCGCCCGGCTTGAGCAGCCCCGCCATGACGAACCAGAAAACCGCGCCCAAGGCAACGGCCCCCGCCTGCCCGATCGCCACGTGCAGAAAGCCGGGATGGTCCTTGAATACCCTTTGAACCGTCTCCACATTCATCCCCTAAAAACACAGAACTCGAGGCATCAGACCCGCAACAGCCATTTGATGAACCTGCCCAGCGAGCCCCCACCGTAATAAGCCTTCACCGCCCAACCCAGCGGGACCCGACCATCTCTCAGCACTCGGTTGATGCCGTAAAACTTCGTGTAAGTCCTGCCAAGGGCCTGCCAATACTCCGATTCGAAGGTTCCAAGACCCCTTTCACCCTTCAACGTCTCAGCGAGCAAATTGGCGGCCCAAACGCTTGGACCGATGCCCCCGCACGTTATGGGGTTGACCGTGAAGCCGGCATCCCCTATAGCGACGAGGTTATCGTAAGTGAGTCTTATCGGTTTGTGGATCGGGACGGGCCCTCTGCTCCTGTCCAGCACCCCTTTACCGGCGAGTCCGATCTTCATCTTGAACGAACCAAGCTTCCCAACTGAGTCCCCCATGCCGGTGGTGACATGCCCGACGTTCATCGAGTGCTCCGAGGGGAAAATCCAGCACGTTTCGCGGTGGTTGAGCAGGTAGATGTTCAACTCATCTTCGACTTCCCCTTCTACCACTTCCGAAATGCCAGAGGCAAACATCTCCCGCTTATTCGCGAGGTAATGGCCCCTGAGCGCGGCCGGAGGCCCGGAGGCATCGACGTATATCCCGGCTTCGATTTTTTCCCTCCCCGCGTGGACGTATTTCAACCCTTCTCTCCCGAACGCGGGCACGGCCGCGGCCTTTACGTGGTCACAGCCATCCGCAATGGCGTTCTCAAGCAGCCTCCGGCAAAACTTGTGTCTGTCCAGCACATAGCCGCGAAACCCGACCCGAACGCTATCTCCTCCAAAGATGAGCCTCATATCCTTGATCCGTCGGGTAGCTGCCCCTAGGCCCTCTGGAGAGACGCCGCCGTGAAACCAAGAACTCGCGACGGCGCCACCGCACGCCTTCCGCCCGACTTCGCCCAGGCCTGTCTTCTCAACGATGCAAGTTTTGAACTCAGAGCTGACCGCGCTGGCGAAGGCGGAGCCGGCGATACCAGCACCCACCACGCAAATATCATACCTGTTCATACACTCGTGCCTGCCATCGTGTTAGTCAGCATTCACTTTCAGAAGCATCCGCTCAATGACTGATTCATGGCGTTCAAGCCAACGTACTCCGCAAAAAAATCATCCCCCGCCCAACCCTCTGCCTCCGAGTTCCCGAAAGATTGGGCTATTCTCGAGAGCCTCTCAACAAGCGGACGCCCTATCTCCCTCGCCCTCTCCGGAAGAGTCTTCATCGCTTCCCTGAGCTTTTCAATCGGATTCGACAAAACCTTCGCTAGCCTATCGCTCCTGACAACGTCAACAACCCGGATGGTGAGGTCGACGAGGGCCCGCTCTGCTCGATCCAGCGCCCTAAACCAAATCCCTTTTCTCAAGGCTTTTCGCTTGATCGAAATCAGCTCACCTCGGAAGAGCACCTAATCTCACCCCCCTTTTTAATGATAACGAGGGGATTAAAATTGTTGTTATGTGTCAGCAGAAAGGCTGGAGGAAACACCTGCTGTGCTCCTTCTGCAGGGTGGTCCTCGCGTTTGGAGTCGGCATCGGTTACACGGCGTGCATGTGGATGGGTACCTGCAACGCGTTCGATTCGACTTAAATTAAAAGTGAGTCTACCGCGGGGGATACCTACCAAAAGGGAAAACGATTCAGCCCCCACGTTACAGCGGTTCCACATTTCGCAGTTCGTTTAAACCCTTTTTTTAAATGCGTGATTCAATGAAAAGTGCCGCGGGTCCCTTTTTAGCACTTCTCGCCTCTGCATCCGTGGCAGTTGGCGTGATAGAGTTCGCTGGTTTTAAAGACGTGTGGGCCGCCTTCGTAACTACGGTCGGCGCCACGATCTTCATGGGATTTGCCGTGTTCGTTTCGGAATTCGGCCCCACGCTGGAGAAAGCCCCCAAAGTGCGACAGGTGCGGCAGGAGGGGAGCGATCTGCTTAGTTCTGCTAGAGCCAGAAGACCAACGTCACGTTTCCTTGGACGGTGTATGCTATCTCGCTTTTCGGACGCTCCGTGAGTACACAGGTGGAAGAATATAGAGACACAGGTAATGTCAGCTGCGATAAAAACAGAAGTAGAGAACATTTTTCTAGGGGCGATACCTGACGTGTATTGTAGAGAAGCGGTTTGGGAGGTCGAAACCTTATTTGAAGTTGGAAAGTACGGTGGAGACCCCATAGGTAAGATAAAGACTGAAACTGTCGCCAAGGTGGACTTAAGCCTTCACAGGTCGATATTGTGATGGAAAACCTCACGATGCTGAGACATCTGGGTGAACTCCTCCCATTGAAAAGATACTACGATGAACACAAGGATGAGATGGGTTTCAAGGTAGAATTCCTCGCCTTGAACTTGAGAGAGCTGAAATTGGTAACCATAAGCGAAATTGCCAAAACTGTGAGGCAGATGCACGTGAATTTTGCCTAACAGACGCATTTTATGAAGGCCAACTTAACTTTATAGATACGACCTAGCTGACGAACTACATGATGGCGACTCAGGCAACTGCTTCAAAGGAGCTTAGGGGTGTGCAAAATTCTTTTGCTTTGCCACTAATTGTCCCCCGTGGAGAAAGCAGTCGAATTGGCGAGACTGGCGGTCAATAAGACAATCGTTTCAGAGCGCAAGGGAAGTGGCAAAGGGCTACGGTCACTTAGCGGCACAGACTTCTCGTTTACGCGATGGAAAAGCACCTCAGGAGAAATCGTGGAGTTGCAAAGGTCCTTGGCTTCAGGCGAAGCATCCCTGATCGAACTACGATAGGCAGGTGGAAGAAGCTTGACAAAATCGTGAGGGAGGCTTCGAAAACCAGGCGGGCATGCTGGCACCGGCGGAACTCCTGGTCGTCGACTCCGCCCCCGTGTTTCGGCATAAAAAGGGGAGTCCCTTTGAGGTGGCGGTGGAACCCTTGCCAAAAAGACACCGCCGACGCGGGCCGCTGGCCAGAGTCTCCGCGCTCGGCAGGCGGGCGGACGAAAGGCTGTTCGGCAGGCGCCCCGAGCTCGGGCTGGGCATCATCGGAGCCGCCATGATAATCGGGGTTTTATTCATGATCATGGGCGGCATCGCCTGGGCCCTGAGCGAGGGCCTCAGCGTCATCTTCGAGGAACTGGTCAAGGGGCTCGACTTCGCCCCGCTCCTGATCCACGTCCCGGGGATAGCCGGGCAGCCGTTCTTCGCGGAGACCATGACCTCCGAGCTCGGCGTCCTCTCCCCCGCGGGGCAGCCGGTGGGGATCTTCGCGGTGTCCACGGCGATGGGGCAGTTGTACGGGGTCATGCAGCTCGTGGCGCTGGTCGGGCTGGTCGTCGCGGCCATCGTCCTGGGGCTGACCTACGTCTCCGAACAGTTCGACCTGGTGAGCCGGGGCACCGCCTTCCATCTCTTCTCCGAGAGCGCCCTCATCCTGGTGCTCCTGTTCATCTTCCCCCTGATCT
>CAYUMT010000012.1:19389-28983 GCA_964446015.1 Hadarchaeota archaeon (SeqCode) | reverse complement strand
AGGTGGGAGTCGGACATGCCCTGAGAGATGGCGGCAATGATATAAAAACTTTTATAAAGATGAGAACTGCGTCCGCAATCGACGCCAGAATGTTTGGGGTCCCGAAGCCCTCGATCGTCGTTGCTGGTTCTGGAAATCAAGGCATCATGACGACAATGCCCATCTACGCTTATGCTGAGAGTAACCGGATGGATGATGACCTTTTAGTTCGTTCCATAGCATTGTCCTATCTTGTAGCTATTTACACTTCCTATCACTCAAGCTACCTAGGCGCTGTTTGCGGGCTGGGGTCTAAAGCAGGAGTTGGAACTTCTGCTGGCCTGGCTTATTATGTGAGTAAAGGGGACAGAAAGGTTGTTAAAAGGGCAATACAAAATTTTGTGGCCAGCATACCGGGCATGATCTGTGACGGGGGAAAATATTCATGCGCCCTTAAAGGAGCCACGACAGCCGATGCCATCCATCAGAGCGTACAGCTAGCTCTAAAGAATAGGGAACCACCGCATGAGAACGGAATACTGGGAAAAAATGCGGAGGAAAGCATCAGGAACTTAGGCAAAATGATAAAGGGGGTGCAACCGCTTAATAAAACCATTGTGGGCATAATTTTCGACAAGCAAGAATGAAAAATTTATTATTGTTGGCCAGATTATGTCAAGGAGGTGAAAAATATGATGTCAAATGTTCCAATAAGCCTCGAGAAGGCAAAGCCGGAGGAAGTTGACAAGGAAATACTTAGGACAGGAATAATTGCTGAGTTGGACGCCATAAATCTATATGAACAAATGGCAGCTCTGGCTGTGGATAAAAATATAAAGCATATCCTTTTGGATATAGCAAAAGAGGAAAAGACACATGTGGGGGAATTCCAAGCTTTGTTGTTAAAGCTGGATGAGGAACAAAAGCAAGAGCTAGAAAAGGGCAAAAAAGAAGTTGATGAACTTACGGAAACGTAGTTATCTTTGAATTCAAGTGTGCTGAAAAAGTTTAATCATCAAGCGCATCGACTATAGCACGAAGACCGCCGCTGCAAAAACCGTTGACCACATCCCCTCCTTCACTAAAGTGGTCTGAGTCATGTTTGTTGTCCTCACGATCTTCTGAGAAATCTTCCATATCTGTTTTCTCTCGTTCCAGCTCTTTTCCGGGTCAAAGGTTAAGCCCAAGGCACCCGCAAGCATGGAGGCTGCCAAGTCCTCCGCATAATCTCCAGCTTCTTCCGCTGTTTGTCCATAGGTGTCGTGTTCGCTGATGTAACCGTAAGTGTTCCTGTCAGATGGGAGAGCGCACCCCACGCTTGCGGATATTAGCCTCCTTCGCTCGTTGCTGCTGCATTTTGCGAAAACACCGAAGATGATTTGTCCGTCTCGAAGGTGGCTCAGGCCTTTTTCCCTAGGTATGATTTTGCAGCCCGGAGGGATTATGCTCGAGACTGATACTAAATTGAACCTCGCGACCCCCGCGTTTTCGAGGGCGTATTCGAATGATTTCAACTTTTCCCGGTCGTGTCCAACTCCACGTGTTAAGAATAGGTACTTTGGCAGTAGGTCCATTTATCCACTTCCGTTTCTTTTTAAGTTATAAGCCTCATTTTTAACCTTTTGCTATTTTTATTTTTGAGGTAAATAAGGATACCAAACTTTAAATTTAGGTAAACCCTAAATTTTTATTAGATGGCAATGGGCGATGAGCTAAGCGTAACCGAGAATGAGGCGAAATATCTGAAGTTGATATACAGAAAGCAACATGAGGAATCAGCTAAGGTCAAAACTACTGCTGTGGCGAGATATCTCGCAGTTAGGCCGGCGACGGTGACCGAAGTAATTCAAAATCTTTCCGAGAAAAACCTTCTTCGGCACAAGCGCTACCACGGTGTTGAGTTAACCAAGGAGGGAATCAAAGAAGCCAAAAAACTGCTAAGAAAGCACAGGATTCTAGAGGTCCTCTTTGTGGATCTCCTGAAATACGATGTTCAAAAGTCCTGTATCGAGGCTTCTAAGCTGGACTATCACGCCTCAATGGCGCTCATCAACGCCATTTGCCGGTCATATAGGCATCCGGAGACATGTCCCTGTGAGAAGACCATCTTCAGCGATTCGAAATGCAAGAAAAAACAGATGGGGGGAACATTTTGAGTTTACCGAAGCGAATAGCTCACGAACTTAAAAGACACGCTCCCTTTACAGCCTTCGGGGCCCTTACCGGGGTGATCATCACGGGCATCGTAATCCTTGTCCGGCTTTCCACCGAAGCTTCCAACGTAATTTTCCACACGCTTCACCCTGCTCACATCTTAGTGAGCGCACTCGTGACCACGGCCATGTATAGGTTGTATGGGGGTGGGGTCAAGGCGGCGGTGGGGATTGGTTTTGTAGGTTCGGTTGCGATATGTTCGATAAGCGACATAGTTTTTCCCTTCCTCGGGGGAGCGCTTCTTGGGGCCAACATAACCTTTCACGCATGCATCATCGAACACCCGTGGCTCATAGCTCTCTCGGCTTTCGTTGGCATCACAATTGGATTGTTGGGGCCCCGGACAAGGTTTCCACACGCGGGGCACGTGTTGTTGAGCACTTGGGCATCGCTATTTTATCTTATGGCATTTGGAATAGTGGACTGGGTCCCGTTATTGCCACTCGTTTTCCCGATATTATTCGTGGCAGTATGGATCCCATGTTGTGTGAGCGATATCGTTTTTCCCCTCTTGTTCGTAAGAAAAAAGCAGAGGTAAAAGAATGGGTGAGCTTGAAGAAATTCGCAAACGAAAAATTAAGGAATTGGAACAAAAAATTCTGAGGAAGTCAGCACCCAGCAAAACAGTTGAGGTTACTGATAAGACTTTCAATCAACTAATTAAAAACAACCCCATAATAATGATAGATTTCTGGGCTCAGTGGTGTGCGCCGTGTCTCGGGTTGGCACCGATCATTGAGGAGCTAGCAAAAAAATATGCCGGAAAGGTCGTGTTCGGAAAGCTGAATGTCGACAATAATAAAGACACCGCAAAGAAGTTTGAAATAATGGCGATACCGACATTATTATTTTTCAAGAGGGGGGAGTTGGTGGATCGAGTAGTAGGTGGCGTGTCTCAGGAAGCCTTGGAGCAGAGGATAAGAAAGCTAGTCGGTTGATTATTTCATGCTGAATTACTTCCTAAGCATGGTTTGAGCTACCGTTAAACCGTTCCGAGTTTTATTAGCTTTGGGAACGAAAATATGGTAAAATGTGAATCGTGTTTAGAGAAAGGCTGCCTTAAAGGTAATCTAGGATCCACTATCATTTCAAAAAATTGATGAAGACCAAAAAGGAGCGCTGGTGGTGGGGTATTTGGAAATAGTTTATGGTCCGGTCTCGTCTTGGCGGCTGGGTAAATCTTTGGGGGTAGACCCTATTTGTAGAAGGGGAAAGATATGCTCTTTCGACTGTGTTTACTGCTCACTTGGCCCAACCACGGAAAAGTCGATTGAGAGGAAAATTTTTGTCCCCACCGAAGAAGTGGCGCAAGCTCTTAAAAAAGCGGTAAAGAAAGTCGAAGCCGATGTTGTAACTTTCTCTGGCACAGGTGAACCGACTCTTGCCCGGAACTTAGGAGAACTCATAGAGGTCGCTCGAGATATCTCGGGTCTGCCCGTCGCCGTTCTATCGAACTCATCCCTCAAAACAAGAAAGGATGTGAGGAGGGATCTTGCTAAGGCGGATATAGTGAAGGGCAAGTTAGATGTCCCTAACGAGGAGCTTCTCAGGCGAATAAACCGGCCGCACGAGAGAATACTCTTTAGAGATATTGTCGATGGGTTGAAAAAATTTCGTAGAGAGTTCAATGGGGAATTTCAGTTGGAGGTGATGTTCGTCCCTGAAAACAAGGATTTTTCCGAAGAAATAGCTAAAATTGTGGCGGCCATAAAGCCTGATGAAGTTCAGATAAACACTCCCCTTAGACCTAGTGCTGTTGGTCCTCTATCACAGGATGAGCTGGGAGAGGTTCAAAAAAGTTTTGAGGGTATGAGTTTTCGATCGGTTTTCGAGTCAGAAAAACCAAGTTTGGGGAAGGTCATAGGGAAGAAAAAACTCAAGAAGCTAAAACGGGTCGTGTAAGTTTTTTTTGCCTGTTCGTGTAAAATAAAAATAGATAGCCCACGATTAAAGATGACAGAAAGGCGAACAAAATTCTAAGTCCTTCAATTTCTATCCCAAGGATTGCAATGCCGGCGAATATCTGTGGTATCTCGACGACTGTTGATGTGATTAGCATCATCATTAAGACTGAGATCGTTATGCCAGCGTCATTAAAAGTTCTTATCAAAGGATATGCAGCGTATGGACAAGGTGGAAGAATGCTTCCAATCACACCGGCCGTGAATACTCTCCGCGGCTCCGAACTTCCAAAGAATCTTGAGACAGACTTCGGCGTCATCAAATTTTTCATCAACCCTCCTAAAAAAATGGCTGCGGCTATAGGAATCATAAGTTTTTGAATCTCCTGGAGGCTGGTGTTGGCGCAAGATTCAGCTAGATTAGGATTTATAACCCATGTCACTAGGTAGACGAAGATAGCAACGATAAGTACGGCCCTTTGGTTCCAGTCTTTACCAAAAATTCTCTCGGAGTAACTCATATCAAACATCCCAAAACCATAACCGCCGTGTAGAGGATGATACCAGCTATAACCGCTGCCAGAGTGGTGAGTATCAGTCTTAGTCTCATTATTCTGGTGTTGAACCAAGTTAGGTCACACGCGAGCACGCATCCAAAAGCAGTTCCGGAACCGAGGAGCATCCCCATTACGCCCAGAAGGCCCGCACCGGCAGCGTAAACGCCCATTATTATTGGGTAAGAGATGAATGGGCATGCCGGTAAAATGCAGCCTATGGCTATACCTACGAGCACGGCGATAATCCCGAATTGTTCCCCGAGGTAAGTTGCAATGATTTCCGAAGGAAGCAGATTTACCAGAGCTCCGGCAATAAAAAGGGCAGCGACTATGTAGATTGCAGAGCTGCTCAGGGTTTTTAGTGATTCTTTTGCACTTTTCATCGCCTTAGCTGGTTTCGCAACGAAATAATACAGGTATAGAAAAATGGCCAGGATTATCATTATGTGCACGATTGGGTTGTTTCCGAGAAAGAACGGGATTTTGCCTCGTAGAGGGCCCAGCACCGCCCATGATCCTATTAAAAACCCGGCAGCGGAAAGGATGCCCGATATATTTCTGCGGTTCATTTTCCCCCTATTTGTTAACATAAAAGAGTAAATTTAAGTTTTATGTGAACCAAAAATGGTTAACAGCATGCATTTTGGCGTTTGCGAGTAATAAAAGTTTGTCGCGTGGTTTAATGAGTAAGAACTTGCAAAACGATAGGATATACAAAAAAATAGCCAAAGAGTTCAAAAAGATAGTTAAAAAACACGAGCTTCAAGATGAAGAGGTCAACTGCAGGATAATCGCCAAGGGATTCAGCGGTGGTCGCTTAAACTCAAAAAAAAGGTCCAAAGATTTTGTGGAACAACATTTTAGAATGCCTTCAAGCGAATATGCGCTCGTCAGGGGGAAGGAGGTCATCGTCCGGTGCAAGTTCAAGGATAGCTATGGGGACTCCTTTACCGATAAACCAAAAATTTTCAGCGGAAGGATGAATGATGTTCATAAATTGTTATTCGGCGATGATGGCGACAAGGCGATTTATTTCGCCACATTGAATGCAACCCTCAGCCATCTTGGATTGGTTAAAGGTACGGTTCATTGTAGTGGTAATGAGCCGAGGAAGTGCGGCGAACGATTGGCGAAGTACATCTTCGAAAATTTTGGCAAAGTTAGGGTTGCTCACATTGGCTATCAGCCCGGCCATATCGAGGCGTGTTCAAAGCATTTCGAGAGTTATGTCACTGATCTGAACCCGGAAAATGTCGGAAAGGTAAAGTTCGGTAGAAAGATCTTGGATGGATCATCGAATGAGCGAGTGATAAAAAAGGTAAACTTGGCCTGCATGACGGGAAGCACCCTAACGAACGGTTCCTTACCCGATCTAATCAAATTGTGTGGGGCCTTTGGAGTAGAGCCACTGATATATGGGGTCACGGGGGCAGGACCGGCAAAAATCTTGAAATTGAGGCATTTTTGTCCGTATGGGCATGATAGTCCTTGATGGTTTTATTGATTATAGCATCGGTCTTTTTACCCTATGATCTTAGGCAAAAGGCTTCGGGAAACTTGATTTTAATTTTGGTCATAAAATCTTGTGGCGACCGACTTGAGTCGTTTTCTTATAATCATCTTGACAAACTTAAAATGGTGGATCAGATGGCGATAATGGAGATAAGCATCATACCAATCGGGTCCAAGAAACCCTCCATCAGCAATTTTGTCGCAGAAGCCGTCAAAGTTTTGAAAAAGGAAGGCGCTAAGTACGAGGTCACTTCGATGGGAACTATCGTAGAGGGGGATTTGGAAAAACTATTCTATCTGGCGCGTAAGATGCATGATGCCGTGATTGGCAAAGGTGTCGCGAGGATAGTCACAACTATAAAGATAGATGATAGGATTGACAAACCTCTGAGCATGGCAGGTAAGGTGAAATCTGTTCAGGAGAAGCTCAAGTGATTCTCGACGAGCTCAATGAATTAGTTGCTGGCAAAATTAGAAAGGGCTTCAGGATCTCAAGGGTATGTATAAGCCTCTGTTACACAGGTGTGATGCTCGACAACGGCTACGTCGGGCTGTGCTCCACGCCGACGGAGGACATCGGGCATCCGCACTTGGCAAGGAAATTGGATTTTCATGGCTCCGATGCTTTAGAAGTCGCCCGGCTTGCGAACTCATTCAATATGATCGAAAGGGCGGTAGGCGTTGCGGCAATAAACGCCCTGTCGCAATATCTAATGGATTCCGAAGGTTACGATCGGCAGCTTGGGGTGGATATCCTCAATGCGCTCGATCTGAGGGGAAACGATAACGTCGCGGTTGTCGGATACATGAGACCCCTTGTCGAAAAACTGAAAGGCGTTGCGCGCGAAGTCCATGTTTTCGAACGCAACCCACAGCTCAGGGGCGATGCTTTGCCCGACACCTTCGTTGAATCAATCCTACCAAAAAAGGACGTCGTGATCATAAGCGGGTCCAGTTTGGTCAATGGAACGCTGGATAGATTGCTGGATTTATCCAAGGGCGCTAGATCGGTGGCCGTTGCGGGGCCAACCGCCAGCACTTTATCCGAGCCTCTCTTCAAGCGAGGTGCGAAAATATTGGCAGGCGTCCGGGCAAAGGGTCATGAGGTATTGGATGCGGTGGCCGAGGCAAAACCGTTTGCGGCATTCAAGAAGCTGGTTGAGAAATACGTTTTAATATCGGGATAACGGTTTGGTCAGTCGTAAAAAAGGAACTTCTATTTCATAATTGGCGTAGTTCCTTAATGTCCCTAGCATTTTAAACGCCCGGGTTTATCTTTTAAAGGATAGCATGATCGAAGGAATACTAAGATCGGCGCTTTCCCTGTTCGTGATAATGGGCCCGTTCGCAAGCATACCGGTGTTTCTCTCGTTGACGAAGGGGATGGACTCAAAACAGAGGGCCTCCGCAGCTACTAGGGCCATCCTCACCGCAGCGGTCGTGCTCTACGCTTTCCTGTTTTTCGGTCAGTTGATCCTAGGTGCCTTCATGATAAACCTGGCCGCGCTAAGGATAGCCGGAGGTATCGTGCTGGTCATATTGGGGGTGGAACTCATGTTGGGCATCGGGGGAGGACATAGGTACCCCACCGCAATTACCTTGCTTGCCACCCCGCTTCTTTCCGGACCTGGTGTGATAGTCAGCACGATGATCTTCGTTCAGCAGTACGGTTATATAGTGGCGACAATTTCGGCGGCCATCGCGTTGTCCGTCAGCTGGCTGGTTTTATGGTTTTCCTGGGGCATTAGCAGAGCTATACCGAGTTACTGGATCGATACGATTTCTAGAGTTACAGGACTGCTACTCGCGGCTTTGGCGGCCGACTTCGTTATAAGCGGAATTAAAGCGGCATTTGGCGTCTAATACCCAGACGGGATTTTCTTCCAAATCCTGCCCTTTGTGGCTATAATCGAGGCAATTCTTGCTGCCTGTGCGTTTGATGGCATCACTACAGCGCCGGCTCTCTCAAGTTGCTCCCGCTGGCGCGTCAAATTTTGGGGGTCGTTGGGGGTTCCAATTATGGACGCTATAACGCTGAGGTAGCCGCCACCAATTTCAGCATGCTTCGCTTTATTTATCGCCTGTGCGAGCTCCTCCGATGGGTTTGGGTGTGCACCGTTCCCCAGAATTACGTCAAGCAGGACCACGGCGGTCTCCCAGTCCTTTGCTTCTTTTCCGATCCGCTCGCAACGTGGTCTGACATTTACCGCCGGGCGCTGTTCCCTGGTGAGTTCCTCAGCCCCAAAGTCCACGAATGCGTGCCCCTTGCTTGAGTGTGGATCCGGAAGGCGAAGCCTCGGCTCAAGCGGGATATTTGAACTGATCACCTTTACAAAATTTCCAACAACAGTCATCGCCTCCGTGCAAAGGGCTCCGCCCGAGTAGACGCCTCTGATGTATTTCTGTCCGTATCCGAAGCGTTCGTACTCGCGTTCGGCAATCTTTTTGAGTTCTTCCAATGGTGGTTTAGGAATGAGGTTTCTTGCCCCACGCATCTTCAATAAAGCAACTGCCTGGATTGCCGCGTCCTCAAAATTCTTGGCCTGTACTAGCCCCGATCGGGCGGTGCTTCGCGCTTTGTCGCCCAGAAAACAGAGGACAGTGGGCTTTCCGGTTCTCCTTGCCGCATCTATCACCTGTTGCTTAACGCTCGTAACGGGCGTCCGCGAAAGCAGCGCTATGACCTTTGTTTTCGCATCGGCTTCGAGAAATTTGAGCGCAGAGATCATCCCCGCGGCTTTAACGCTCTGGGAGAGGTCTCGGAAGCCCACGTCGAGTGCATGCGAGACCCCTATTTTTTCGACCAAGCATGCGACCTGTTGGATCCCGCTGCCGAATGTGCCGATTATGCCGATCGGGCCGCGGCTGACCGAGTTCCACACGCCAAAGCCCTCCCCGTTCAGTATTGATGTGCCGCACCCGGGCCCAAGCATCAATAACCCGCGTTCCTCCGCGGCTCGCTTGAGTTCAATTTCCTCCTTGAGGGAGATTCCCGTGCTAGACAGGACTACGTGTTTGCCGATCTTGAGCGCCTCCATTGCTTCACCGACGGCCGGGAAACAATGTGTGGAGATTGGCAACGCCTCGACCATAGGACCCCATAAAATCTCTACGCGGTGGGCTTAAACATCTGGGATTCTGATGCCCGCCCGGTAAATACCTTAAACGATAGAGTAGAATCGGTAAGTGCTGAACATGCAGAACTCTAACTATAAAGCGGGCAGGACTTTCCTTTGCAGGTTAAAGCATAATTCGGAATTGGTCAGGTCGATTTTGGAATTCGCGAAAGAAAAGAAATTAAAGATGGCCGTTTTTACCGCGGTGGGCTCGGTCAAAAAGGCTTCCCTTGCATATTACGATCAGGAGAAACGCGAGTATCAGAAGATCAAGTTCGAAAAACCGCTGGAGATTGCGGGCGTTTTTGGCAACAT
>CAYUMT010000012.1:0-19289 GCA_964446015.1 Hadarchaeota archaeon (SeqCode) | reverse complement strand
GTCGAGATCGGGAGGATAAAGGCGAAGGCGCGAAAGGTGATCGACGCAGAGGGGATGCTCGTCTCTCCAGCTTTCATAGAACCCCACGTTCACCTCGACAAATGCATGATCGGGGAGGACATCAGACCTAACGTTTCGGGCACCCTTCAGGAGGCGATAGAGATAATCTGGGATCGAAAGCGCAGGTACACGACGCAGGACATAGTCAGTCGGGCGGGTGGAGTTATCCGGATGGCGGTCATGAACGGAACCACCCGCATGCGGACGCACGTCGATGTTGACACCATCGGCGGGCTGAAGCCCCTCAAGGGTTTGCTGGAGGTGAGGAAGAAATTTGGGCGCCTGATGGATATCCAGATAGTTGCGTTTCCTCAGGAGGGAATTCTTCGCGACCACGGGACGGAGGAGCTCCTGTACAGGGCGATGAAGATGGGGGCGGACATCGTTGGTGGCATGCCCCATCACGAGCGCCCCTACTCAAAGGCAAAGCCCCACATAGACATCTGCTTCGAGGTTGCCAAAGAGTTCGACGCTGACATCGACATGCATGTCGACGAGACGGATGACCCGGACTCGCGCTCCCTCGCCTACCTTGCGGAAAAGACCATCGCTGAAGGTTACCATGGAAGGGTCGCTGCCGGCCACACCTGCGCACTCGCCGCATATCCAGACGGCTACGCCCGTGAGGTGATCAGGAAGGTCAAGCAGGCTGGCATCAACATGATAACAAATCCGGCCACAAACTTGGTGATCCAGGGCCGCGGTGACAAGCAGCCAATTCGTCGGGGCATAACGCGCGTGAAGGAGCTGCTTGACGCCGGGGTGAACGTGACGTTCGGGCAGGACTGCGTCAACGATGCATTCTACCCGCTGGGTCGTGCGGACATGCTGGAGGTGGCGAACATCACTACCCACGCCGCTCAGCTCACGATGCCCAAGGAGCTGGAAACAGTCTTCAGGATGATGACCGTAAATGCGGCGCTGACGCTCAGGGTGCTGGACGATTACGGAATACAGGTCGGGAAGCGCGCTGATTTAGTGGTGATGAATACAGCCTCGATAAAGGACGCAATTCGCCTCCAGCCGGACAGGCGTTATGTCATAAGGAAGGGAAAGGTCATCGCGGAGTCAAAGTCGGTCAGAAAAGTTTCCTAAACTCCAGCTGGTAAATCTTTGTAAGATGGTCTAGGTCGCTTCGTATTTTGTCGGGTCCTTAATGTCGGCGGCCTTGAAAGCTTTCTTCCTGTTCTTGCAGGATTCGCAGCGCCCGCAGTGAATTTTGCCGTCCTGATAGCAGCTCCAGGTCATCTCCAGTGGAACTCCCATCTTTGTGGCGAGCTTTAACACCTCGGCTTTGGTCTTGTCGGCTAGGGGATTTTTCACGGAGAGCTTCGAGTCGGTCCCGAGGGATATGGCCTGAGAGATCGCGGACACGAAATCCTTTCTGCAGTCGGGATAGGACTTTGCGTCGTCCATCTGTGGGCCGTAAAATATTGCATCCGCGCCTATCGAGGACGCATAGGCGGCAGCGATCGCCAGCATCACGCCGTTCCTGAACGGGACTATGATGGTTTGATCGAAATTTTCCGGCATCGGCATCCGTTTGTCCAGGAGGGCCGTCACGCCCGCGCCGTAGAGCTTCTTCATGAAGGAGGCATCGACAATGCGATGGTCCTTGGCGCCCAATACCTTGGCGGTTCTCTTGGCACTTTCCAGCTCCTTTTTTGCGAGCTGGCCGTAGTCGAAGGATAGGAGATATAATTCATATCCCTCGCTCTTCGCGACGGCTGCCGAGACCGCACTGTCCGGTCCACCCGAAACTAGGCAAACGGCTTTCATACTTTTCATTTTACTTCTTCACCTGTATTAAGGCTGTGACCCACAGGGTCACGGTTTTTGTTGCCCGGCGTATAATATTTAATCGGCGAATCATAAACTTCCTCAAAAGCGGCTGGTTGTTGAGATGATAACTGCGAAGGTGGCCATCTTCGACGTCGACTGCACCCTCGTCGACACGCTGAAGCGATTTTTCGTGATATTCAACGAGTTGCTGGATGAGATGGGGAACAAGCCGATTTCGTGGAAACATTTCTTCAAGGTCTACGTTGACGATACATTGGACGAAATCATAGCTCCCCCCGGGACCGGAGGGCGGGAGAAGCGCCTGCACGATTTCTGGTTAAAGTTCCTCCGCATGTACAGGGAGGATGACCCGGGGAGCAAGCTGATCCCAGGTGTAAGGCCGGTCTTCAGAAAACTTTACAGCAAAGGAGTTCCCATAGCCGTTATCACCAGCTGCATCGTGCCGCCTGCCAAGCTAAGAAAGGAACTCGCGGGATTCGGCCTCGCCAAGTACATAAGCGCCATCGCAACTGCACACGATGTGGTGTACTACCTGGAGAGAGGACACCATTTTTCGAAGGTAGAGATCTTACAGAAGGCCGCGGAGAGGCTGGGCGTGGACTCGAAGGACTGCGTGGTCACCGGGGACTACTGGAACGACATCCGGGACGGCAAAAAATTCGGGGCAAAGACCGTTGCGGTTTTGACCGGGCGGATGAGAAGGGAACTGCTGGAGAGGTACCATCCGGATGCGATAATCGACGGCGTGAAGGATTTGCTAAAGGTTGTTAAGTTCGAGGCGGAAAGTTAAATTTGGTGAAGTTCCATGCCACGCGCCTTCATAGCGGTGGATATTGATGAGGAGGTTCGGGGAAAGCTGGTCGCACTTCAGAGGCAGCTCGAGGCAACCCGTGCCGACCTGAAGCTGGTCGAGCCGGAGAACATACACGTGACGATGAAATTCCTCGGTGAAGTTCCCGAGTCGAAGGTACCTGAAATCGCCGAGGCCTTGAGGAGCGGCCTAGATGGGACTAAAAGTTTCGATATAACGGTAAATGGAATGGGCGTTTTCCCCAGCTTGAAGTACATAAGGGTTGTTTGGGCCGGCGTTGAGGATGGAAGAGACGAGCTCGTTGAGATACAGAAAAAAATTGACTCAGGGCTTCAGCCTCTAGGGTTTCGCCGAGAGCGAGACTTCGTACCCCACCTGACTCTGGCGCGGGTTAGAACAGCTAGGTTTAAGGATCAACTAGCGGCATTTGTGGATAAGAATGCGGATCTGGAGTTCGGCGCGTCTCGTGCCAGGGCCGTTGAGCTTAAGCAGAGCACTCTAACTCAAAAGGGACCGATCTATAGCAACTTGGCGCGGTTTGAATTGGGTTGATGTCCTATTTAGGACATCCTTTGGTGAGCAAGTAGTTTAGCTTGTCCTATTTAGGACATTTTTTCAGCGTGTAAATGGCTTGGCACGTCCTATTTAGGACATTACCTATACCACGGCAGGCAGCGCGTAAGGTATTCTGAGATGAACTCCCTGAAATCTGGGTCGCGGAAGAGCTTCTTCAGCCCCTCTCCCTCGAGTATCTCGTAACCTTTGGCAATTGCCCCGGCGACATGTTTCCCAAACGCGACGCGCTCTTCCAAGATTTCCTCAAGCAAGCCCTCAGCGCTATCCCGCTCCCGCTCAAGCTCGAACACAGTCCTGCCAGCCTCGTCCACAAATGGTCCCGCCAGTCTAGCATCGGAGTTTATGTGCTCCAGGATGAAACCCTCCGCACGCATCGTCGGGGGAGGACCCACCCTTGTCCTGACTCCGGAAAGCTTTGACACGCTCAGCTCCAGAAATATGACCGCATTCCCTTTCGCCCAGACATCGCTCCTCAAAATCTCGAAACCCGACCGAGCCAGTCTGGTCACCAGCGTTCGTTCGGTCTTGCGAAGTTGAGGGTACAGCACGTCGGGCACCAAGTCCGGCGGCCTGAACTTCACGCAGAACAGCTTTGTTCCCCGCCTCATCAGAATTTTGTCGAAACCGTTGGGGTCCAAAGGCTTCAATTTCCTAGGGAAGAAGAACCTCAAGCTGGGCTTGCGGAGGAAATCCTGGCAGGCCCGTATAAAGATCGCGAAGTTCTGCGTGGAAACCGCCGCTGCAACGTTGCGGTTTGGATCGACCGGGTCAATCACAATCAGCGGCTGTCCCTCGAATAGCACGCTCGGCTCGGATTCATCGAGGTAGTTCCTCTCTATGTCAATTACCTTCCTGTGGCCCCACGCGTCCGCATTCTCGACGAGTTTTTCGAAGGAGCCGTAATGTAGGATCAGGAGCTCGCACAGGTAGCCCGAAAAACCACGCGTCTTTAGTTCCGAGCCGTAGACCCCCGTCCCCATGGCCAACTGCTTCAGCAGCAGCACCTCGTCGATGAGCTGCGGCGTGAGGCGGTCCTTCACGTGGCGCTGATGGTGCGGTGTTCTGTCAACCGAGCTCCTCAGCCTGGTCGGGTCCGATAAGTCGTAGCATGGGACGAGATCGACGTCAAACCCGCGGTATCTCATCGAGACGTAAGGGTGCTCGGCGTACCTTTCCTCCCCGGCCGCACCCGCCACCTCTCGCGCCACGGCTAGCCCCTGCCGCTCAAGCTGGTCCCTGGTCAGCTCCTCGTTGAAAAGTATGAATATGTCAATGTCCCGCTCGTGGCGTAGCCAGGTATCACGGGCCACCGAGCCCACCAGCATCGCCCTGGCCTCCACCCCGAGCTTTTTCACGACGTTTTCAGTCTTCCGAATGAGTTCGGAGGTGACCCTGTTTATCCGCCCGATGTCGGCCTCGGAGGGCTTTACCCTTTTCAGGACCTCCTCTCGAATGTTTGCCATTATACCACAACAACGATTTTGCGACTGGAGTTAAATTATTAGTGTTGGAGGACCTGAGAGCTGTCGAGTCATTCATTTAGCTTTCAGACTTTACAGTATAGAAAAAAGTGACAATCTATTCAACTGTCATGGCGCCCGTCTCTTTCTCGGTCTTGAGCACGATTAGCGTCCGCGTAGAACTTACGCCCGGGATTTTGTCCATTTCGTGCAGCAAATCGTTCAACTTGAGCGTATCCTCAGCAACCAGCTTTATGAAAAGGTCGTGCTCTCCCGCGACCTCATGGATTTCCAGCACCTCGCGGCGCCGGTTTAGATGGGCTATAACTTCCCTGCAGGTGCCCGGCGAGGTTGAGACGCCTATGAAGGCTTTTAGCTTCTTCCCTATTACCTGCGGATCCACGACCGCCACAAACTTGCTGATGGCCCCGGCATCGACGAGTTTCTTCACGCGCTTGTGCACGCCCGATGAGCTGATTCCCAACCGCTTGGCCAGCTTGGCGTATGGTACCTTGGCGTCGGACTGCAACAGATTGAGCAGCTTCCGGTCAATCTCGTCGATTTCCACAATTTACACCCCTCTAGGCCCCCACGGCATTCCAGCACCCCGTCATCGTAGATATTATTTATATTTTTCGGTTATTTGGAAATAATATTTACCAATAGTTGAAATTAGTAAAATTTATATACGAAAATGGGCTAAAACAGGAGGGGAACTTCATGACGAAATGCCTCGAGGATTATGCGGATGAGTCCAGCTACGCCATCGTCCTAGGTGTCGGTGGCGGGGGGGACGTGGTGGGGACTATACCGACCTCGCGCTACCTCCGCTGGCTCGGCACCAGGACCACCATCGGCGGGTTGACTTGGGAGCGCTACGTTAACGACCCGGAGCCAGGGCCCAGGAAGATGGAGGAGATACTCGAGATAGAGAGGCTCTCGGCGACGGTGGGTCTGGCCAGTGGGAGGACGCAGACTACAAAAGGGGTAAGGTTTACCGAGTCGGTGGCCGCCGATTTTTTGAACGAGAGGGTGATGCTCGTCGATCTGAACCGAGGAGTTCAGGGGGTGATCGATGGGTTGAACGAAGCAATCGAGAAATTAGGGGTCGACCTTTTCGTCGGCATCGACGTCGGAGGCGACATACTGGCGGACGGTACCGAGAAGGGGATTCACAGCATGCTCGCCGACAGCATGATGTTGGCGGCGATGGTCAACTTAAGAGTACCAGCTGTGCTAGGCGTTCTCGGCGCCAGCATGGACGGCGAGCTGACTTTCGACCAGTTCATAACACGGGTGGCCAATATAGCGAGCTTAGGTGGATTCCTGGGCGCCCGCGGGTTGACCCCCGGCGACTTGGAGGTTCTTGAGGAGTTACTTCCCCGGACTAAGACGGAAGCGAGCGCTCTCGCGGTGAAGGCCGCAAGAGGCATACGTGGAGAGATCGAGATTCGCGGAGGCTATCGAAAGGTAATGCTCACGCCCGTGGCGGCCATGACCTTCTACATTGACCCCAAGGTCGTGTTTGAAAATATAAGCAAGGTGGCCAAGGATCTGGTCCCCACGGGAAGTTTGGATGAAGCTCAATCGGTCCTAGAGCTCGCCGACTTACCCAGCGAGCTTACATTCGAACGAAATTACGTCTGGAAGAAATACGCTGAAAACGACAGGCTCTTCGGAGGGGATAAAAAATGATATCAAAACGTATAGCCGGTATGCTGCGTTCATGTCCCGAATATCCGCTGGCCAGAGAGTACGACATAAGGGAACCGGGCGTCGTGAACCTGGCTTCAAACGAGAGCCCGTATGGCCCCTCCCCGGCCGTGCTGCGCACCCTTAGGAGGGAGCTCAAGTTCCTGGGAAATTACCCGGAGCCGCGGTTCGCGAAATTGAAGGCCGTGATCGGGGAATACCTAAAGGTCAAACCGGATTGCATCTCGATAGGCAATGGTTCAGATGAGCTCATGGATCTGGTCTGCAAGGCGTTCGTCGACCCGGGCGACCGCGTGCTCATCCCGGTCCCCACCTTCGCCATGTATGAGCTCTCCTGCAGGTTGTACGGGGGAAAACCGGTTTTCTACAGCCTGCCGAGCTTCGAGTGGCGAGCCGATGAGCTGGTTCGCGTTGCAAGGGGTAAAAAAATGGCATTCATCGGCAGGCCGAACAATCCAACCGGCAACGCCCTGAGCATTCGGGGCCTTCGCGAGTTGCTGAAGGTCGGAAATCTGGTCTTCGTTGATGAAGCTTACGCGGATTTCGCGGGTTACTCTGTGACGGACTTGGCGGTCAAGAGCAAAAACCTTGTCGTGCTCCGCACATTCTCAAAGGCGTTTGGGCTTGCCGGCCTGCGCATAGGTTATGCCGTTGGAAACCCCGATATAATCAAAGTGCTTGAGAGGATACGGGCGCCATTCAATGTCAATCGTCTGGCCCGGGCCGCCGCGATTGCCGCACTCAAGGATGCCCGCTATGTGCGCAAGGTGGTCAGGTCTATCGAGTCGGGTCGCGCTTATCTCGCTCGGGAGCTCTCGAGTTTGGGATTGGTGGTCCTCCCCTCCGAGGCAAACTTCATAATGGTCGACGTCAGCCCGTTTGGCGTTGACGCACAGGAGTTTTGTGACCTGTTGGCAAAGCGTAAGGTCTTCGTGCGCGATTTATCTTCATTCAGGGGAGCGGGTAAAATGTACGTCAGGATAACCGTCGGCACGCCCCGTCAGAATGCGCGGCTTGTCGGCGCGTTAGAAAAAATCAGGAGGGGTTTGAATGTTGGTTAGATTAGCGGTACCGAACAAGGGCAGGTTGCAGGACCCGGCCATAAGGCTCCTGGAGGACGCGGGGATAGGCATGGTCGATAAGGAGGAAAGGCAGCTTTTCTCCAAGACAAGGGACCCGGATATAGAGCTGGTATTCGTCAGGGCCCAGGATATCCCGAGTATAATCGAGAAGGGTGCGGCCGATGTCGGCATAACCGGTTACGACCTAGTTAAGGAGAGCGGGGCCAATGTGGTGGAGCTCATGGACCTGGGCTTTGGGTCCGCCCGCATGGTGGTCGCCGCGAGCGAAAAATTGAACATAAAAAAAGTTGAGGAGATAAAGCCAGGCGCGCGCGTGACCACAGAATTCCCCAACGTGGCAAAGGAGTACTTCTCGAAGAAGAAGCTGAGGGTCGAGATATCGCGCGTCTCGGGCGCGGCGGAGATAACTCCAATAGTAGGGGTGGCCGATTTGATCGTCGACCTCACCAGCACGGGGACCACTCTCAGGACGCACGGCCTTAAGGTCATAGACACGCTATTTGAGACTTCCGCGAGGCTCATCGCCAACCCCCGCGACCTCAAGGAGAAGCGCGAGAAGGTGGATGAGATAAAGACGGCTTTTGAAAGCGTGGTCCGAGCGAGGGGAAAGAAGCTCGTGCTTTTAAACGCGCCTGAGTCGAAGCTTGAGGCCATCAAACGCGTGATGCCCGGGATGGCCGGGCCAACCGTCTCCCGGGTGGAGTCGGACAAGCCGATGCTGGCCCTGCAGGCGGTTGTCGACGCGAAGGACGTCGAGGAGGTCGTGCGCAAGGCGAAGAAGGCCGGAGCGCAGGATATCCTGGTGCTGCCGATCGAGCGTGTCTTGGAGTAGGAGGGGTCTCGAGATGCTTGTGATCCCGAGCGTCGACATAATGGGCGGGCGATGCGTCCAGATGGTCGGGGGCAAGCCTGGCACCGAAAGGGATTACGGGGAACCCCTTGAGATGGCCCAGCGTTGGGTGTCGGAGGGCGCGGTTTGCCTGCATGTGGTGGACCTGGATGCTGCGATGGGCACGGGTGACAACTTCACGAGTTTGGTGGAGCTGATCTCGAACTTGGACGTGCCGGTGCAGGTCGGCGGAGGCATTCGGACTTTAGACAGGGCCAACGAGCTCTTGGGCATGGGGGTATACAGGGTGATCCTCGGGACTGCGGCGATCAAATCCCCCGAACTCGTGAGGCGGCTAGTCGAGATGGCAGGAGGCGAAAAGGTAATGGTTGCGCTCGATTCACGATCCGGCAAAGTGGTCGTGGAGGGATGGAAGGAGAAAACGGAGAAACCGGTGCTGGCTCTCGCCCGGGAGTTTGAAGGCATGGGGGTCGGGTCAATCCTGTTCACGAGCGTGGACGTTGAGGGCAGCATGCGCGGCGTTGCGGCAGAGGAGATAAGGCAGCTCGCAGATGCGGTGAAAATTCCGATATTTGCAGCCGGCGGCGTTGGGTCGATCGACGATGTGCGCATTGCCCGCGAGGCTGGCGCCGCCGGGCTGGTCGTTGGGATGGCGCTTTATGAAAGAAAGTTTACCTTGAAACAGGCTATGGAGGTGGCAGGATGAGAGTTGGAAGATTTGAGAGAAAAACCAAGGAATCATCAATTTACGTCAAAATCAATCTCGACGGATCGGGCAGGGCCAAGGTCGACACCAGCATAAAATTCCTCGACCACTTGCTCTCCAGCTTTGCGAAGCACGGAGGGTTTAACCTGGAGCTGTGCGCGAGCGGCGATTTCGAGCACCACGTTGCGGAGGACTCGATGATCGCGCTCGGGGAGGCCATCGACCTGGCCCTGGGCAAGAAGATGGGCATTGAGCGCATGGGCGACGCGATAGTGCCGATGGACGACGCTCTCGTCATGGTCGCGGTGGACATGGGCGGCAGGGGATACCCAGATATAGAGGCAAAGTTCAAAAAACGGAAACTGGACGACCTGAGCAGCGACCTCGTCGTGCACCTGTTGCAAACCCTTGCAATGAACGGCAAGTTCAACCTGCACGTGAAGGTCATCAGCGGCGAGAACGATCACCACAAGGCCGAGGCCATATTCAAGGCGGTCGGTGTGGCGCTGGCCAGAGCCACGGCTAAATCCCCTCGGAAGCGCGGCATACCTAGCACCAAAGGCGTGATTTGATTGGAAAGGCTTGAGATAGTGAGGCTGGCGGATTGCGGCCAGGGGGAGCTCGAGCTTCTGTTGGCGCGATCCGAGCTGAAGGTGGATTCCGTCCTCCCCCGGGTCGTAAAGATAGTATCGGAAGTTGTCAAAAGTGGGGACAGAGCCATTCTGAAGTACACCAGGCGTTTTGACGGCGTAAGGCTCAGGCCGGGCGGGATCAGGGTAAGCGATAAAGAATTTAGTCTCGCCTTCAAACGGGTCGATTCAGCGACCAGAAAATCGATAGTGAGGGCCGCCAGCGCTATTAAAAAGTTTCACATGAAGCAGATGCCGCGCGAGTGGATGGCCCAACTTGCACCCGGCATCAGGGCGGGACAACTGGTGCGCCCGCTCGATAGTGTGGGTGTGTACGTTCCGGGTGGGCTCGCGAGATATCCATCCAGCCTGCTCATGGCTGCAGTCCCGGCTAAGGTGGCTGGGGTCAGGCGAGTCATAGTTTGTACGCCGCCAAGGAAGGACGGCAGAGTAGACGCGGCCGTTCTTGTAGCCGCAAAGGTGGCTGGCGTGGATGCCGTTTTCAAGGCGGGAGGGGCGCAAGCGATAGCCGCCATGGCATACGGGACCGAGTCGGTTCCGAGGATGGATAAGGTAGTGGGCCCCGGCAATTTGTACGTCGTGGCAGCGAAACAGGTCGTCTCTCATGTCGTGGACACGGACTTCGCAGCTGGGCCTTCAGAGATCCTGATAATAGCGGACGGATCAGCGGACGCTCGTCTCGCCGCCGTTGACATGCTCGCCCAGGCCGAACACGGTCCAGATGCCGCCGCGGTTCTAGTGACGACATCAGAGAAGCTCGCCTCAAGGGTTCGCGAATTGATATTTGAGATGGCCAAGGGAAGCCAGCGCAGGGATGTGGTGGTCGAGTCCTTGGCGAAGTACGGCAGGATATTGGTGGCTGGAAACATGAAGGTTGCATTGGAGTTCGCAAACGCGTACGCGCCGGAGCACCTCGAGCTAATGGTGGAAAAACCCAGTCGAGTCCTAAATAAGGTCAGGAATACAGGGGGGATATTCCTGGGAAGCTTTTCGCCTGTGGCGGCCGGGGACCTGGCGGTCGGGCCCAACCACATCTTGCCCACGGGCGGCGCGGCGAAAAGGCGTTCCGGCCTCTCTATCCTTGATTTTGTTAGGCTCCCCACGGTTCAGGAGCTCTCGAGGGGCGGGCTGAGGCGCGTGGCCCATGTAGTGGAGCGGCTGGCTGAGGTCGAGGGTCTACCCGATCACGCTCGAAGCATAAGGGAAAGGCTGAAGGAGGTGTGAGGAATGGGAACAAAGATACTTGATCAAGTCTTCGTCGTCATCGAGGACCGACGGGACAATCCGAAGCGCGAATCCTATGTCTCGGGTTTGCTCGAGAGGGAGGAGGTTATGGACAAGGTGAAGGAAGAGTCGGATGAGCTGATCGAGGCGGCCAGGGGCGGGGATAAGCGTGAGATAGTCCACGAGGCTGCCGACCTCATCTTCCACACGATGGTGCTGCTCGCGGCGAAGGGCGTCAAGCTCGATGAGGTGATGGACGAGCTCAAGAGGAGGCGAAGGTAGTGAAGACCATCGCGATATTCGACTACGGCGTCGGGAACATGCACAGCATCAGGCGCGGCATCGAGATAGCCGGAGCAGTGGCGAGGATAACCACGGACCCTGATGAACTAAAAAAAGCGGATGCCATAGTCCTGCCAGGGGTTGGGGCCTTCGGGGCAGCGATGGGTTTACTTGACGGAACTTCAGATTTACTCAGGGATGAGGTGAACGGCGGAAAACCTCTGCTCGGCGTATGCCTCGGCATGCAGCTACTGTTTAAGTGGAGCGAGGAGGGAGATCGTACAGGGCTGGGTTTGATTGACGGAGATGTCGTCAGGCTAAAATCCAACGTAAAGGTTCCGCACATGGGGTGGAACTCGCTCAAAATAGGGAGGAAACACTGGTTTTTGAACGGGGTGCCGTCGGACAGTTACGTCTACTTCGTCCACTCATACCTCGCCAAGCCGGATGACCCGAGCGTCGTCCTGAGCACGACGGATTACGGCGGTGAGTTCCCGTCCGTCGTGGCGAGCGGCTCCGTCGTGGGCACCCAGTTCCACCCGGAGAAGAGCGGGGAGGCTGGGTTGAGGATGCTGTCTAATTTCGTGGGGGCGATCGGGTGAAGCTTTCCAAAGTAGATGCGAGGAAGATAGTCAAAATGCTCGACTTCAAAGGCGGCCTGGTCACGGCCGTGGCCGTGGACGCAAAGACCAAGGACGTGCTGCAGGTGGCCATGATGAACCGCGAGGCAGTCCTGCGCACCCTCACCACCGGGCTCATGCACTACTGGAGCAGGTCCAGGCGCAGGCTCTGGATGAAGGGCGAAAAGTCCGGCCACGTTCAGCGGGTTAAGAGGGTGAGGGTGGACTGCGATGTGGACGCCCTTCTTTTCGACGTGGACCAGGTCGGCGCAGCCTGTCACGCAGGCTATCGCTCATGCTTTCACCGGGAGGTCAGGAAGGGAAAACTGATTCGGACGATGAAGATGGAATTTGACCCCAAAGAGGTCTACCGATAGAATGGTGGTTACTTGGGCGTGGAATGGAACGTAGGTGGCGCTTTCAGGAGGAACTCCTCGGCGCTCAGCCTCCTTATATTGGCCTTCTTCATCCTGATGGTATCTAGCACGGTCTACTTTGCCCTCGCCCTCGACCGTGCACAGTTTGAGAGCATGGAGGAAGTTAAGAATTACGATAACAGGTTGAAGGACATCTCTGGGCTGGACGGCTGGGGCCTGACGAAGTTCTACTGGTCGAACAACATGCAGGTGGCTGGGATTTACGCCGTGGCAACCCCGATTTACTTCGGGCCGAACTCGGTGATGGCGACGGGATACCAGATAGGGATGGCGCTCATCTACAACTATCACCGCTACGGGTCCGGAATCATCCCGGCCTTCGCGGGCCAGATATTCGTCCACGGAATATTGGAGCTCACCGGGGTGTTCATAATGGCGGCCGCATCCCTCCGCCTCGCATGGAAGTTCTGGCAGGGATTTGGCTCGATGATATCGGGCGGATTCAAGAGGCTGTCAAGGAGGCGCCGGGTGCTGATAAAGCAACACGCCGCCGACTACATCTTGCTTTTTGCATTGGGGGTTTCGATGATATTGCTTGCTGCCCCGATAGAGGCCTACGTCTCCCCAGTCTTCGGCCTGATCTTCCTGTTGTTCCCCGTCGTGGCATATATCTACTTGGCCGTAGTGATGTTGTTCTACTATTCGATTTTTAGACTGGGCTCGGCTCCCATGCGCAGGGCGTTGGCGTCGGTTTGGGGGGATCTGAGGGCGGTCCCCGAGAGGAACTGGAAGCCATCGCTGCTTTCCGTCCTGGTCCTGGTGATATCCACCATCCTGATGTGGATTGGGTTGGTTTTCCAATAGAGGCGGCGTTTTTCAAACAACTTTTCCCTTTTTAAAGAACTCTCAGGCAAAGGGGGAGTGGGGATGGATGGGAAGAACAACCGTTCGGGTCAAATCCGATGTGGATAGACATTTATACACTAATCTACCAACAACCTGTGGTGATGTATTGGCGAAGTATCAGGCTGCCGTAAAGTTGACCCCCAAGGAGCACGAAGGGGTGGAACGCCTCGTGAAGGCCGGCTACTTTCTGAACGTTTCCGATTTCATCCGTTCGGCTGTGCGCGACAAGCTCGAAGCGCTTAAGCCGACTCTGGTGCGCAGGATTTCGGCCCAAGCGGCTCAGCGGGAGATTTATAAATACATCAAATCCCATCCCGATATTTACCCGGATGAGATTGCAGATGTACTGAACTTGGATCTCGAGACAGTCATGGACGCCGTTGCGGCATTGATGTCAAGAAGTGAGGTGGGTGAGTCTGCATGATCGGGCGGCAGGTTGGCGACGGCATCGAGGGAGAGCGGTTGGGGTGCAAGTTCAGGAGATTAAGGCGAGAGCGGGTTGTGGTGGGTAGCGGACGGCACAGAGCTATGGAGATTGTCATCGAGGGGACGCCTGCGAAGGCTTGGGTGCTGAAGCCGCTGCGCGTGCTGTAGTAGCCTCGCGGGCGATAACAGCAAACTGCTGATTAAGGGCGCGGTTCTTGTCTTTCTAACGCGGACTCGGTTTCTGGTAATAGTTCCTCTGTGTTTGCGGAAGGCTTCCGACCCGCAGAGAACGTAAATTATTTCAGGTTGACGCTTCAAGAAAATGATGGGTTTCTTCTTCATGTCTGGTTCGGGTTATTTGGGGCTCGGCGTCGAAAAACGTCATGCGTTCGTTGTGGTGTTGCTACTTCTTTTCTTATTATCGACCGCAGTCCCGGCCAACTCGGAGTTGACAGGTAGAAAGGAGACGGCCCATTTTACATTCTATTACGGCACGACACAGGAGGACTTCGTCGACCAGTACAGCGGCATCGCGGAAAACGGCTATCCCGGCTTGGAGGGGATATTCGGCACGCTCTCCCAGAAAATAGAGGTCTACCTCTGCGAGACCGTAGATGAGTTCAAGGCCGCCTCCTCGGGCCTGACGCCGCCGAACTTCGATGGCACGGCCGCGGCCGGGCAGGTCGTGGATGGGAAGGTCCAGATTTATAAGCCCGCCGAGTTCAAACCCGGAGGATCGTATGCCGCGGGCCTGCTTCACGAGATAGGGCACGCGGCGTATTTTCAGCTTTACCCGAACGCGCTCAGGAAGAACAACTGGCTCAACGAAGCCCTGGCGGATAAGTCCGTGACCGGCACGAAAATTGGCGTGATAGGCTTCTCCGAGCTGAAGATTGCTTTGGAAAGGGGAACGTTCATACCGCTCGTGGACCTGGAGGAGCACAGCGCGCGCACCCCGGAGACCGAGAATGGGATAAATTTTTCCGAATATTCCTCGTTCGTCAACTTCCTGGCGGGCGAGTTCGGCTTTGATGCGCTGAGGTCGATGCTCGATCATTACGACAGTTGCGAAAACTTGGTCGCATCTCTTGAGAAAAGCACGGGCGTGAGCGCCAGCGTTTTCGAAAATAAATGGATGGAGAAGATCATGGGGCCTCCAACTGAAGGGGTCAGGGGGATTTATGGTTGGGTCTCCAAAACCGACCTCGGCCCGCAGACCACGGTGTTCATGGCATCGGACGGGATCCATCCCGTACTGCAGAATGATACCGATGGTCAACCTGTAGTTGGGGTCAGGCTGGTCGACCCTGGTGGTAAAATTCTCGTGGAGAGAACCGCGGCGTGTGCACCGATGGGGAGAACAGGATGCGGTGATTTAAACCCCGGCGGAGCACTAATCCCCGGCACATACACCGTGGAATTCTGGAGTGGGGACGTCCTGATCAATAGCATCCAAATATCGGTGTCCGGCACGACCACGCCCGAGAGACCACCTGAAGTGCCCACTGGACAGGAGTTGCCCGTGCCTATTTTGTTAGCGATTGCCGCAATAGTTTTGGTGGCCATCTTGGCCGCGCGTGCTCTCAGGAAGAAGAAATAACATGAGCAGCCGGGTGGCAAAGGATCGTGATTTTGCTCGTTTTCCCGGTAGGGTTAGTCTGGGATTTTAAGGTTAGATTAAATTATCGTTAAATGAATGGGATAACTGGTGTGCAGTTGATTCCGTTCATAGAAGTTTTGGATCGGGCACACAAGGGCCCACTATGCGAGCAGAAGGATTGGGACGTCAGGATGGTCCCTCAAAAGGTGAAGGAGAAGCTAAAAGAATACGGTCTCGAGAGGACTTTCACCCCGGAAAACCCGGTTAACACGGATGACGGCCTGGCGGACGATTTCTGGAAGGCCGGGTTCGATCTTGCGGTTGACCTGGGGATGCTTTGCATCGACACCAGGAGGGTGATAAAGTTCGATGAGAGGGAGCTACGGGAGACGGTCGAGGAGGCACCCACCGAGTTGAGTCTCGGGCGGGGCGAGGACAGCTTCGTGGTGAGGTCCAGGGCCCCGGAGGACGGGGTAATGCCGAGGACGGGCTTCGGGGCGCTGGGAATCGAATTGTCGAACGAGATATTCGTACAGGTCATCCAGAGCATAGCGCAGTACAGGGCCATAGACGTGCAGATGCAGAGCGTCCCCAAGAGGATATGGGGCAGGGAGATACGGGCCGGGACTCCATACGAGACTCTTGCGGCCAGGGTGGAGGCGGGACTCATCCGGGAGGGGATGCGGAGAGCCGGCAGGTACGGCATGCCCTACATAGGATTCGGGATCAGCGCGACCGAGTACGGCCAGATGGGCGGCTTCGGGATAAGGGATGGACCCGAAATAGGTATAGTCCTCCCCATAACAGAGCTCAAGACATCTTACAAGCTCCTCCACAAGACCGCCCATGATGTGGTCAACCACGAGGGCATCGACGGCGGGTGCCACTGGTCTATGATAGGGGGCTACGTTGGGCCAGCCGAGGGAGCAGCGGTTGCGGCAGTCGCGGCCACCCTGCTTATCCGAGCGGTTCACAGGCTCACTCTCTGCAGCGGGAACGTCATGGACATGAGGTACTCGGGGAACGCTGGCAGGGACGCCGTTTGGGCCCACAGCGTCGCGCAGCAGGCGGTTAACAGGAACGCCGATATGCTGACCCGCGGTTTGACGAGCCAGGTGTCTGGCCCATGTACGCCCGAGCTGCTGTACGAGACTGCGGTGGTCGGGTTGGCTGACGGGACATCGGGAGTTTCATTCGAGATAGGCACAAGGCCAACCGGGTGCAAGTATCCAGATTACGCGAGCGGCTTGGAGAACAAGTTCGCCGCTGAAATAGTGAAGGTTTCGGCGGGCGTGAAGAGGGAGCAGGCGAACGAGGTCGCCAGGGAGTTCATGCCCAAATACGAGGGCAAGCTCAGGAACCCTCCAAAGGGCAAGAGCTTCACGGAGTGCACAGACCTGAAGACGCTCCAACCCACCAAGGAGTGGCTGGAAATCTATAATGGTGTGTGGCGGGAACTGGAGGACCTGGGAATCTCCAAGGACAAGCTGATACTCCCAAAAATCTAGGGGCGAAATAAATCGCGTAAAAATCGAAAGAATTTACCCTTCAAATTTACATAATATATTGGGTGAGGTAGTGGGGCTCGGGGAGGGAGCCGGCGTGGGGCTGGCAATGGCACGGCCTTCGGTGCCCTGTTCGGAATGCTGATAAATGACCTAGCATCGGGAATCGTCATGGGCGCCGCATTTGGATTACTTTTCGGGTTAGCCCTTGCCGATAATAGGTGGGGCAACAGCAGCGGGTAATAGAGTCCTGAAAATTTTAACATGGTTCCCAGTGCAGCTTTTCATGGCACATAATACTTTGGAATATTTGGACCCTTATCTTGTCTTGAGTAAGCTGGCTAAAATGAGGCCCAAAAATGAGATGGCCGCCAAGACAGCATAAATGGGAAGTTCCCCGGTGAAGGTGTCCCTGACGTAACCCACCAGAACGGGGCCGATTGAGACCCCCACGCTCCAGCTCGTGTATAAGATTCCATACCCTACCCCGGCCATCCTCTGCGAAAGGACCTCGCAGGGCAGGGAATAGAGCACGGGGGGCAGAAAGGCAGACGAGACGGCGAGCGTTGCCACTGGCAGGAACAACACGGGGAGGGACAGGCCCGGGATTAACAAAAATGAAAAGCCCATCCCGAGGCAGGAGAACATCAGGAAGATTTTCCTTTTCCCAACCCTGTCGGATAGGAAGCCGGAGACGGGGGAAATCGGGATCGACACTATCATCACGATGCTGGCCATGAAGAAGGCGATGCCGGTGGGGATATTTTTCAGCTCGATGAAGAAGGTGCCCGCCCAGGTCACGTAGGACAGGGTGGCCATGACGAACAGGGCCCAGACCGCGCCCACGAGCCAGGCCTGCCCGTTCTTGAGACCATGAAGCATCGCGGTGGCCTGTTCCTCTAGAGGGTTGTCCTCGATCAGAAGAAAATAGACGAGACTGCAGACGAGAAGGAGGACGGTGCCGATCAGAAAACAGGTCCTCCAGCCGAAGCTGCCCGAGACCCACGGCAGCAGGTTCAGTGTGATCACGGTGGCGAAGGGCATGTTCAAGGTGAAAATCCCCAGCGCCCTCCCCAGCTCCTCCCTCGAGAACCAGTGCGAGATCGCCGAATAGGAGCTCACCACTACGAATATGCCGCCGGTTCCCAGGATGAACCTCCCGATCGCTAGCACGGTAAAGGAGGGGGTGAGGTAGGTCGTCAGCACCCCGACCGTGGCGAGGAATAGGCCGGAACCGCCAACCTTCCTTGGGCCCCACTTGACGGTCAGGACGCCCACGGGTATGGAAAGGAAGATAGCCGGGAGGGCAATCATGAACATCAGCAGTCCCGCCTCGGCGTGCGAGACATCGAAATCCCTCATTATTTCGGGGATTACCGGGGATACCGACTGCATCGCGAAATAGTGGGAGAACGTGGCGAAGAGGAAAACCCCGAGCATCAGCCACTTCCGTTTCATTTGTAATCCTCGCTTATCTCGACAATCTTCTTATCTCCCAATACGCGGGGGGCTATTTTTGCCTTGCTCCTTGGTGGGAAGTCCCTAGTTGTGGCGTATTACTTTGAGGGGATGAGTTTCAGCACGGATGAGCCCCGCGATGTTTGGGTGATGAGCCATTTTCTCCTTACCATTTATCCTCAGGGGGATAAACTGAACCATGCAGAAACTCAGCCTGGAGAGGTTGCCGGCCGTATTAAACTCAAAAGAGATAATCGACAAGGCTTTCAAGAAGGCGGCCCTGGTGGCGGGCAAGATCAGCGGACCTGAGCGCGATGTGATAATACAGCGCGAGCACAGGCGCATCGTCGTCATGGTTTCGAGCGTGACGGACCAGCTATCCAAGTTCGTTTCCGGTTTCCCATCGTTTGTAAATTTACCGCCGTTTTACCACGAGCTCGTCGAGGCTATCTTCGATATTGATAAATTGAGGAAGACGTTGGGCGCTGTAAACGGCACGGCCAGGGTCATTGACAATATCAAAAGGGAGCAACTGCGCAGGCTGCGTTATGTCAGGTCGGGGAAGGAGGCTGCGGTCGTGCGCAGACAGGCCTACGGTAGGGTCTCCTCCGTGGTCAAGAGGATGGACGACGATTTGACATTTCTCCGCTCCGCCGCCCTGAAGCTCTCCGACCTTCCGTCGGTCTATGTCGACATGCCGACCATAGTCATCGCCGGCTACCCGAACGTCGGGAAATCCACCCTGCTTAAAGCGCTGACCGGCTCGGCCCCCAAGATCGCGTCCTATCCCTTCACGACGACAGGGCTGCAGCTGGGCTATTTTGAGCACCGCTACCTGCGATATCAGGTGGTCGACACCCCGGGCCTGCTCGACAGGCCGCTGGAGAGGCGCAACTCCATCGAGCGCCAGGCCATAGCGGCCCTGAGGCACCTCGCGAAGGCCATAGTGTTTATGCTGGACCCCTCTGAGACATGCGGTTACGAGTTGAAGGACCAGCTCCACTTGCTGGATGACGTTGAAAAGATGTTCAGGGGGATCGATGTGCTTGTGGTCGTGAACAAAACTGATCTTTTGAACGAGGAAAAAATTAATCAAGTGCGGGTGATGCGCCCGGGTGTATTTTTCATAATCGCAACGACGGGACAGGGAGTCGAGGAGCTGCGGGAAAAGTTGCTTTAA
>CAYUMT010000011.1:0-30016 GCA_964446015.1 Hadarchaeota archaeon (SeqCode) | reverse complement strand
CGGCTCAGCTGAGAATGATAGAGACCTGGACCGGGACCGTGACGACCGTCGCTACAACGTGGAACTCCATCGAGACCTGGACAGGAACCGTGAGGTCCGTCGCTACTACGTGGAATTCCATCGAGACCTGGACCGGGACCTTGAGGGCCGCAGCATCATGGAAGTCAATAGATACCTGGACCGGCATCGTGAGGACACGGTCTCCATGGGAGCAGATAGAGACTTGGACGGGGACTTTGAGAACCGTCACAAATTGGAAATCTATAGAGTCGTGGACCGGAACGTTGAGGACCCAGTCCACATGGAAGCAAGTGGATGCTTGGACCGGTACGGTCAGGGCAACGGCTACTGGGAAGATTATAGAAACATGGACAGGGACTTTGAGGGCTCCCGTTCCTTGGACGCTCATTGATTCATGGACAGGGACTTTGAGAGCCACATCTACTTGGGGATACATAGAGACATGGACCGGAACATTGAGAGCTACAGCGGCATGGAAGAAGATTGAGACCTGGAATGTAACGATCAGTGCACCCTACATATGGCGCGTAGTTGACGCTTGGACCGGCACGGTCAGGGCGCCATCTACCTGGAATCTGGTTGACACATGGGCAGGCACGTTGAGAACATCGACCTCTTGGAAGTTCGTCGAGTCATGGACCGGTTCGGTATGGGCTAGGGCAATAGGAAAAGTCATCGATACTTGGACCGGCACCGTGAGGGCATCGGCCCAATTTAACATCATAGAAACTTGGACGGGTGCATTGAGAGCCCCTGCCGCTTGGAAGCTGATAGAAACTTGGACCGGAGCGGTCAGGGCGCGCGGAGTGCCAAGTTCGAGCGTCGATACTGTCTCGCCTTACTGGCGTACATCAGTGCTCTTCACGGTCACCGCGACGGCATCCGACCCGAGCAGCTCCGGTTACGTTGTTACGGTCACGCTGCGGTACAGGTACTCCGCGAACAAGTCGAGCTGGGGCGCCTGGGATAACTTTGGTACCGACAACGCGTCACCCTGGTCATGGTCGTTCAGCGCTCCCAGTGGTGATGGTTACTACGAGTTTTACTCGATAGCTGTGGATGAGGAAAACAACGTTGAATCGGCTCCGGACAACGCAGACACAAGTTGCGGAGTTGATACCGTGAACCCCGTCATAACTTCAGTCGCGATCAACGACGGCTCCCAAACTACGAGCTCAACCTCGGTGACGATCAATATCGTTGCGTCCGACAGCACCTCGGGCGTGGTCCAGATGCAGTTCAGCAATGATAACACGACCTGGACCGACTGGGAGACTTTCGCCACGAGCAGGTCCTACACCCTGCCCTCGGGCGACGGGGTCAAGACGGTCCACGTCAGGGTAAGGGACAACGCCGGCCTGGTTTCAGTCGTAGCGAGCGGCTCGATAGAACTCAAGACGGCCCCGGCCGGGTTTACTGTTGTAGGGATAGGCAACATACCGGCGGGAGGGAGCAAAAAGGTAGACCTCACTTCCAAAGTCTTCTGGGTGACAAGCGTAACGATCACCACAAAGGGCGGTGTCACGGGCGCTACAATCGCAGTGGAGCAGCGTCCAATAGAAAGTCTCCCGGTCGTGCCCGGGGGAGTTCAGACACCGATTGGAACGGGAACGATATACCCGCTGTTCTGGGAAATCGAGACAAACATAGACGAGTCCCTGATATCGTCCGTAAAGCTTGAGTTCAAGATTGAGAGATACTGGTTAAGCCAGAACAACATAGATGAAAAAACCATAACGATGTTCAGGTTCAGCGGTGGCTGGCAGGAGCTTCCGACACAGTACTTGGGCGCAGACGAGAGCTACTTCTACTACGAGGCATATTCACCGGGGGCGTCGATCTTCGTAGTGGTTGGCACGCAAAGGGCAGCCAAGCCCGTCACACCCGTCCCGGCCCCATACGTGCCGCCAGCCCCGCCGTCCGTAACTGTCGTGCCCTCAGAATTCTACACAATACTAGCGATGGCGGGCGCAGTCATCGGCTTCGCTATAGCCTACATCATAGTCCTGCCATCGAAGGCCTTCAGGATTCTCAAGAGGCTTGAGAAGGCAACGGCAGGAAGGCTGCGCAGGGTGAGGGAGCCCTTAGTCAGATACCCGCCGAGGATCCACAGGCGCGCGAGGACGACTGAACTTGCAGCGCTCAAAAAGTTGAGTTTCGTCATGCGCAAAACGAGGAAAAGGGCAAAAAAAGAAGAAATATCGGAAGGGAAGCATCTGAAACCCGCGGTTGATCGTCGTAAGAAATCTGCAAAAGGGAAACGACGGCCTAAGTCTTAGCCATTTGCTTAATTACGAATTCGCTGAGCTTATTGAATTCCGTGGCAGCCTGAGACTTTGGACTGTATCTTACCACCGGGACTCCAGCCGCGGTGGACTCACGTACTTTACGGTCCTCGGGCACTATGGAAATTATCGGCCAACCCAGGGCTTTTTTCACGTCCTTTATCGGAAGCTCGAAAGGCTCGTTTCTCACCTTGTTCACGACTACGCCGAGTATGGGTATCTTGTACTGTTCCGCGGCCCTGAAAGTCTTTAGGGTGCTCGCCACTGTCGGTATCTCCGGATTGGCGACGATGATTATCTTATCACAAGCTTTCATCGCCGCGACCACCTCGCTTCCAATACCGGGTGCGGAATCGATCAGTATCAGCTTGTAATTTGACCTCAGAGGATCCAATAGGGTCCTGAGGTCAACGAAGTGGACCTCCTCACCGTAGGCTATAGAGCCCAGGAGAATGTCCAAATCTTGAAACTTCATGATCGCCTTAGCTATTGGCAAATCGTGGGCAATTGTATCGTGTATCGTGGACTTTGCATCTATTTCACCGAAGTGCAGGCCGAGGTTGGGTGCCGAAAGGTTAGCGTCCACGGCTAATACTTTGCCCTTCAGATTTCGTGCTGTAGATAGACTGACATTTGCTAATGTGGTTGTCTTCCCCACCCCCCCCTTGCAGGAAAACACGCCTATTATCTGGGCTCGCCTTTGCTTGATTTCAACGCCACGCTCCCGCCTGGGTTTTAGAAACGAGAGGAGCCCCCGGCGTTTCTGCGGTTTGGGGCGTTTCGGCTGTTTTTGACGCTTGAGGCGCTTAGTACCTTTGGGCCTTTTGGACCGCCTCCGACGTTTTCTGGGCACTTGAATCCTCCGTTTAAACTAATGGTTATAGGTTATAAACTTCATCAGTGCTGAAAGAGGACATAGATATCCTAACAGCACCAAGAGCAGTCACATTTTCTTAACCATCAATCGATAAGGAGATATTCTTGCCAGTTATTTCACGACCAGAGGAAACTACTTTCACCTTGTCGCTGCCAGAGAAAACTAAGCCATCGACCTTACCAGTCGCCGTTAACTCGACCTCACCTGGCCCGATGAAGTTCTCAACGGCCGCGCGGTCGAACCATGCTACTAGCTTGCGTCCCTCAACCTCGTATTTCTCATTATCAGCAAATACACCATTCAGGATAACTGTGCTGATGTCTACATTCACGGCAAGGTAAGGCTCCGGAAGGGTGATTTTAGCCTTTACCCACTCCCCTTTGCTGTCGAGGTTCAGGGTTTTGGGGTTGATCTCAACCTCTGCATGGACCACCTGGAACTCGAAGGCACCCATGTCAGCTACTGCCCACCCATCAAAGTTGCCATCGACTATTCTTAGATTGCCGTCGAAGTCCACAGCCGGCAGGGAGGGCGCGTCGTTGGTGCCGGCATCGATGACCGGCGAGCCTTCTACGAGACGGTAATCCTCAGCTGCCGGGTCAACGAACATAGGGTCCACCGATATGTCGCCTGGGCCAGCAGAGCATCCGTAATAGTCAGTCCCGTTGTTCCATATATCGTTGAATCCTATATCCGCGTTTGAGTTATCCTCGCAGATGATGCCATACCCGGAGTGGCCGGCTACTATGTTATTAGCTACAATAGGTTGGGTGTTGCGTAGGCAGCGGATGCCGTATCCACCGTTCCCGATAATTGTGTTATTAACTATCAACGAGGGGGACTCATTCTTGGAATCAATGCCACCCAATCCGTTGCCGACGATAACGTTGTTGGCTATCGTCGGGTCGGACCCCCAAACGCGTATGCCATAATCGCTTCCAGAAATAACGTTGTTGGCTATCGTCGGGGAGGAGTAAACCACCTCAATGCCGAACCAATTGTTGCCTGTGATGATGTTGTTGATTACAATAGGGGAGGACTCCCAGACGACATCTATGCCATATTTGTTGCCTGTGATGAAGTTTTTTGATATCGTCGGAGAAGACTCACTGCACAAGACGCCTATAAGACTTCCGGTGATTTCAAACCCAGTAATCTCGCTATTATTATCCCCGAGGACTGTGTACGTTTGGTAAGGGTACTCAAACCAGCTTCCGTCTCCCTGAATAGTCGTGACCTCTGCACCCGAACCTTCTACAATCACACCATACTTCATCCGGATGCTTTCCACGTATGTCCCGGGAGCTACCAAGACACGGTCATCCGGAGAGGCGGCATCTATTGCGGCCTGAATAGTTGGATAACTACCTGGAACCTCCAGTATGTTTGTGCCAACCTTCGCGGCAACGGTTGATGCCGGAATCAACGTGAATGTCAAAAAAAAGGCTGCTAGTACAATTAAAAGCCTCTTCAGAGGTATCTGAACCGCCTTCATCGACCACACCGCATAATTTTATTTAATTAATACTTAAAACGCATTTTTTAAAGCAACTTTAAACAATTTAAATTTATCTAAATAGATCCCCAAAACTACTAACTTTTTTATTATACCCATCAACGCGATACATGATATTAGGCTTTCGGTGTCGGAATTTGCTGAAGTGGATGGATATCTGCGCGAGTTACTCTCAAAAGGAAGAGAAATTCACATTTTTCATTAGATATGAGGTTTGTTTAATGGTTATTTCTGTATATCACGCCGATCACTAGACCATGAATGCTAGATTCTGATAGCAGGTGTCGGTCCGTCTCAGGTAGTTTGTCGCCCTTTGTTAAAAATAGGTATTTTCCGTCCTGCATATGTATCTCGGCTATCCTGTGGACCACGTTATCTATGTAAGGCATTGTTGGGTGTCTGAATAATATAATGTCACCAACTTTGAGTTCACCAACGTCCACGTGAACCCATAAAATCAGGTCGTTATCCATCAGCGTGGGTTCCATGCTAAATCCGTGGACAATGGAGGCGAAGATTCTCCGGTCGAGATAGGCCTCGTATCCCCGAAAATACTCTGTAAAATTGTCCACACCAGAGGGAGGGGATCCTCCTATTTCAAGGTTCAACGCGGCTGACAACCATCCAACCCCCGTGATCCCAATCGCAATTAGCAGTAGGATTATCACTGCAGTCTTCTTCTCAATCAAATTGTCCACCTTATAGTTGGTCATTTCTTTTAAATATAAATTATTTGCTTCGTGCAAGAACTTTAGGTCTATAGCTAACGCTAATAAAAATAAAAAAGAAAAAAGAAAAGATTTTTGGTCCCTTATCTTTAGCCACGTAGGTACAAGCTTACGTTCTCTAGGTACATGTTATCGTCGGCGCTGAGTGTATAGCCGTGACCGTTGTTATCCCAAATCGCGTTCACGTTAATTGTATCGGCTGAAGAACCGAAAACATGTTCATTTATATCCAAGGAGTTCTCGTTGGGCATGAAATACCCAGTATCTAAATAGAATGCTAGTTCCACTGTCAGATAGTTCTTAGTAATCTGACCCATATTATCATTGTGGCCCTGAACGTCGACCGCGATATCAAACGTGGTGTCAAACGGGAAGGTCGCTATAGTCGATCCGCTGCTGGTGATGCTACCTATTCTGTTGTCGTTGTTTTGGGCTATGTTAGCTAGATTGTCCGTATTATCATACCAGCTGCCGTGTTTCATAAAGTGAATCGCGGTTATCCCTGATAAGGGCGAGTGGGTTGGGAATCCGTACGCTTGTCCAGGATTTACTTTGTGCCATTCCCCTTCCGGGGCAGGTGCCGCGGGTGCGCCTCCGAAGACCGTCCATGCTCCAATTGCTGCTACTATGATTATTGCTGCGGCTATCCAAGGAATTCTACGAGTCATTTTTGTCACCTCCATTTTTTTATATCCCATTTTGGGTGCCCCCACGGGGCCAGAAACGTAATCCAGCCTACCCTTGCAACGAGGGCATTCCTTTGGGTTAGGGACCTTCGACTCCCATTGATATTCACAACGAGGGCACTTCATGGTTAAACTTATGGAAAAAATTGTTTATAAGTCTTTCTTGCAACCTACTATTATTATGATGATGGCACTTTTGAAAGGTCGGATTTAAATTTTAAGCTACTATGATGTTGGGTTTGAGTGCGAAGGGTTTGATTTCCAGCTACTATGATGTTCCTATTTAGAAATAAGTGGGACAGCTTTGACTACTATGATGTTCTATCACTACATTAAAGATAGGTATAGCTACTATGATGTTAATAATGTAAAAATTAAAAACTTAGATAGCCATTGGTCATTTATATTAAGTCGTGTCATTTATCTGATGGTTGCATGAAAACAAAAATCATGTTCGATGGTAAAGCCAAAATGGAGGTGCCGGACCCCGAATCTTTTAGAACCCCCGCCGGCGACTACGCACCATCCTTAACGCGCGTGTTCTATAACCCCCTAATGGAGTTCTGTCGTGATATCTCTGTTTCCGTAGCACGGGTTCTATCAAAAAGGCTAAAATTCATAAAAGCCTGTGATCCGCTCGCCGGAGTGGGTGTAAGGGGCGTTAGATACGCCCTGGAGGTAGGCGGCGTCTCAGGTATTTTAATCAACGACCTATCCCCAGAAGCTTTCGAGCTAATAAAGCGTAACGTCGAGATGAACGGGGTAACTCATTTAGCCGAGTGCAGGAATAGCGACGCAAATTTAGTGCTATGCGAAAACCGGGGCAGATTCAACTTTGTGGACATAGACCCATTCGGATCACCAGCGCCCTTTATAGAGGCGGCCTGTAGCGCGACTACAAGGAGGGGAATGCTCGCCATAACGGCAACGGACACAGCGCCCCTTTCAGGGACCCATCCGCGCGCATGTGTAAGGAGGTATGGCGCCAAACCCCTCAGGACCGAGTACTGTCACGAACTGGGGATAAGGATACTCGCAGGGTTCTCACAGCGAGTTGGCGGCAAACAGGAAATCGCACTAAAGCCTGTTCTCTCACACGCTACCCAGCATTACTTCAGGATTTACTTCGAGTTGGATAGGGGAGCAAATCGAACGGATGAAATATTAGGAGAACAGGGTTATGTATCGCACTGCTTCAGATGCGGCAGTAGAGTTCTGAACAGGGGATTGGTCACGGAACTACCAAACGCTTGTAATTGCGGTGGCAAGTTCTACCACGCCGGGCCTTTGTGGCTCGGATCTCTAATAGATCAAAATTTCGCACAAGAAACGATGATGGACCTGGTGATGCGGGATTTCAAACTTAAGTACAAAGAACTGCATCTGCTCAACCGTTGCATAGAAGAAGCGGAAGGGCCGGCCACCTTTTACGACCTAAACTGTCTAGCGGGTCACGCTGGTGCTCCCCCACCCAAGATAGCTCTACTCATTGCGAAGCTCAGGGCGACGGGCCGATTCGCCTCCCGCACTCATTTCTCGAACACCGGCCTGAGAACAAACGCGCCAATGGATGAAATTTTGCATATTATCAGGGAGCTTGATTGAGGCCAGATAAATAATTGGGTTTGAACCCCTTCGCGATGACGTAAACTTCCGCGCTCCCCTTTCGCGAAGCCATCGGCTTGGACACCTTCACAAACTCAAAAATTTTCCTTATCCCCTTCACAAAATCGTTGGACATTTCGCCCTGAAAAACCTTGACGAGCAAATTGCCGCCTGGAGACAGCACTTCAACGGCTATCTTGAGGGAAGAGTTCACAAGATCTATAGACCGAGCATGATCGATATCCTTGACTCCAGAGAGGGAAGGTGAGGCGTCTGATATCACCGCATTTGCCGCTCGTGGGATCTTGGACTTAATCACCTCTAGACTTTCAGGCTTTGTGATGTCTGCGATGACCATCTCAACATTTTTGTGTGGCAGTTTTGCGATCGGCTGAAGATCGACTCCTAGAACGAAGCCGCCTTCACCCACAACTTCCCTAGCCAATTGAAGCCAGCCGCCGGGAGCGGCACCTAGATCCACGATTACGTCCCCGCGCCGTAGCAAGCCGTAACGCTCGTTCAGCTGCCTCAATTTAAAAACTGCTCGGCTTCGATAACCCACTCGCCTCGCCATTCGATAAAAGTGTTCGCGTTTATGCTCCGTTTGCCATCGTTTACCCAAACATTTCCCCCCAAGAACTTTTTAATTGATAAGTTTTAATAAAAACCCTCTATCTTCTCGGGCTTTAGACCTAGTTCCTTCAAACCCGCAAACACGACGCTGCGAAGCTCGTTAAAATCTGCGTGATAAAATAGGTGACTTTCGCATTTGCAATCACTAGACCCAAACCCTGGAATGGCCGAAAGCCTCTTGGCAATTTCAGCAGCTACCTCACACTCCTTCTTATCCTTGCCGCGAACCACAACAATATCAACGGCGCGCGCGTGGAGCAAAAGGTGGTCTATGTGCCAATGTAATTTTTTTTCCTTACGCAAGTGCCGGCTCACGCGAGCGTCTAGTCCACCTAGAGCCGAGCCGACATAGACATAATAACCAGTTTTGAATTTGACGGTACCGAGTTGCCCAATGTTCAACGCAAGGTCATATGGCACGTGTAAAATGAGCGCGTAGGTGCCTTGATCCAAGGTGAATCCCTCGGGCTTTAGTTATCCCCTGACCTGCCTCTCTTCACTTGCGCTCTCACCCGGAGACTCCTCAACGAAGACCTTTATCTTTCGTACATTTTGATATGTGGACAGATTCTTCACCATCTCGTCTAAGATTACTCGCGCGAACTCCTCTACCGTCGTGTTCACGATTGGGAGCCAGACCAAGTGTCCGCTCGGGAACTCGAACTCATGCTCATGGACCGATATTCTTGTAGATTTTCCGGTTGAAAGGCGTTTCAGGGCCGGATTTTTTTCTGGGAGCAGGAGGCGATGATCGTAGACCTCACAAATCTTACCCAGCAATCTCTTGAGTTCAATGAGGTCAACAACCAGTCCTTGTTCATCCTCCTCCCCTTCTACTATTATACCCACTTGCCAGTTGTGCCCGTGCAAATGCTCGCATTTCTTGTGCCCGATTACAAGATGGGCGGCAGAAAATTTTATCCCCTGCGTTAATTCGACCCTCATCAATACACCCCAATTAATTTATGGGTTTGGGGTATTATCGCTATATCCTTTACCCCTGCCCTTGCCGCGGCTTGGGCAAACTGGAAAAGACTCGCCATTGAAGGCGCACTTCTTACCCTTCGGGACGGGGTCACGGGCTGAAGAACAAGAGGAACATCTCCTATTCTGACTAATTCCCTTGCCACTCGATCTATTGTCTTTCCCCTTGTTGATTTTAGTACAACGACCTTGACAAAAGCTTCAACTCCTTTTTCAAGCGAAATTTTAACGCATGAAAGCTCTTCTCTGAATAAACCTGTCCAAGCATCAATGGGGACGGCAAAGTGTTCTGGAAGCTTGATGTCGATAGCGGCTATGTCTATCTGATCAACGATATTTTTCATCATTCCACTGTTTGCGCCGTTTGTCTCGAGGTATGTTTTCAAACCGGCTTGCCTGCAAGCTCGGGCAAAGTCTAAAAGAAAATCGCCCGCTTGCAGCGGTTCTCCACCCGTAAGCGAGACGCTGTGAACATCAGGGGTTTTCAAGCGCGTGACATGTCGCAGCACTTCTCCCTTGGACATCGGATTTTGCACGTGCTTAAACTCCATGGAGCTTGGCTTTGCCTCAACCTCACATAAACTGGGGCGGAACTTTCTGAATTTCTTCGTATCACAATATCTGCAGTCAAGCGAACACCCTGGAAATCTCACGAAGACTTGCCTCCTTCCCGCGTAGAGACCTTCGCCCTGCAGCGAATTGAATATCTGTCCGATGTAGCCCTCGCTCATGCACTCCCCAAGTATGTCATCTTGTTTAGAGAGCTTAAACGTGGAGCCGCCGGTGGGAATTGAACCCACGACCTATCGCTTTCTCACCCGAGATACAAGGCGATCGCTCTGCCGACTGAGCTACGGCGGCCCAATATGATTAGCATCCACCGAAAAAAGGCATCTTCCATGGGCCCCGAAACCACAGGCATGACCCAATTTTCTGGATGCGACTTACTAATTTATCCTAGTTTCAATTTTCAATAAACTAACTTACCATTCCCTTAACAACATCCTCAATAGCTGCACGCTGGTCCTTGGCAAGAATAATGCCGGAAGCCAGGAGTACTCCCTCGGCCCCGAGCTTTAGCGCCTTGGCGACGTCCTCTCCAGTGGTCACGCCGGCCCCACAAAGGACCCTTATCTTTGAGTTGACGTCTTTAACTGCTTTCACGGAGTTCGTTATTACATCGGGCTTAGCCTTGGATACTGATACTCCACTGCCGATGAGTTCCGGGGGTTCGACAGCGATGATGTCCGGCCCTATCCCGGCTATTTTTATGCTCTCATCTGTGTCAGCCGAACAAGCCACCGTGGTCAATCCAATCTCCCTTGCCCTCGCGATAACGCCCTCAAGCTTGTCCAGTGGGAGCTTATGTTCGGCGTGGTTCACCAGCGTTCCTACAGCCCCTGCCGCCCTTGCCGACTCCGGAGTGGTCCAGCCCGTGTTCTTCCCGGGTTTGATTGGGTCAATGTGCTGCGCCAAAACCGGTATTTTTACCTTGTTCGCAACCCTGAACACATCGGTCGCCTGAGGAGCTACCGCTACATTTACTCCTCTTTTTTGGGCCGTGTCGAGAATCAGACTAGAAAGCGCGACGGCGTTCTCCCCGGTTGCCTCAGGATAGGTCTTGAAGTTCACGATGACTATGGGCATCTTCAACATTGATTCACCCTTTGGAATTCGGAATCAAACTTAATATATTTAGCGAGTTTGTTCTCTTTCAATTGATTCCCAAATACTGTCTACCTTCCTCGGCCGATCTCAACTAGCCTAAATTTTTAAAACAAATTTTGCTCACCCGAACTCCAGTCCAGCAAATGCGAAAACTCTTCGATAATCAGTACGCGGTCTTTCGCCCACGTATAGCCTGAAAACTTTGTATATCTCCTCCACGCCGGCAATGTCTAGAGAGGGCAAAACAGCCGTGGCGTTAGCTCCAAGAAAGCTGAGGGAATTGTATAGAAGGTCTAAACCCGCTTTCTTATCCCAGGATATTACTGGTCCAACGGCGAGCTCCCTTGGATTTGGCCTTAATATAGCGAATCCTCTGCCCCGCGAAGGGTACAAAACTTTTCCCCTTTTAATCAGAACTCTCAAAACTCCCTCCCTATCGTAACCAAAACATTCTCTATCCATATGGAAGACATCCTGATGTCCGCTCTCTTCAGCTGTCCCTGTTTTCCCGCCCCTGAATCTAACGAAGTGGAATTCCCTCTCCAAATTAAACCCCCTCTTGAGGTAGAAATCCAAGGCTTCCTTAGTTGAAAAAAGCGATACAGTCCTCTTTTTTTCAAATATTTCGAGGCCCTTGGAGAGGAGTTCTTCGCCCACGCCGGTTTCTCTCCACTCCTTGCTAACCAGTAAGTTCGAAATCCAACCGGTCCCTCCGTAATCAAACAAGGTCATCATCCCGATTATCCCTTCATCATCGACAGCGACAATTGTCTCGGAACATCCGGTCTCTTCAAAAATTGAGAAATCTTCCTCGCTGTAGTTCCATCCATCCTGGTCCGTTAACCTCTTCAAGCGTACGTAGTCTCTGAATTTTGCTTTCCTCAATATCATGCCTTGCACGTTCCAATCCTTACTTATTTACCTGAACAAATCATGATTGTCGTAGGGGTGTATATCTACCTATAAAAGTTAGGTGGCATTATGGGAGCTATCTCGCAATTTCCGGACTACAATCTGATTTCCTTAGAGGATAAAGGGACCGTCGAAAAGTTCCTCGCACTTGATAGACAGGAGATGTCAGAGTGTACATTTTCAAATTTCTATATATGGCGAGATAGTTATATGATAGGCCTGTCTTGGTTAGATTCCGCATTGATAATCAGAACCTTCTACCCTGATGGAAGACAATCTTGCTTGGTTCCGTTGGGCACTGGTAACCCAATTCAATATATAAAAAGAATGTGCAAGGAACTTACAGCCAGTATAGAGACTCGTGCACTCCGGTTTATACAGGGGGTGCCAATAAAACCCGAAATGTATTTCATACCTCATTACTTTGGTGAATCTCAATCTGGCCAGAAAAATATGGTGAAGTTACTTGAGTCCGTGGGTTTTGACGTAGTTCCAGATAGAGATAACTGGGATTATGTTTACATGACAAAGGACCTCATAAATCTGACAGGCACTAAATATCACAGCAAGAAGAAGGCCATCAGAAAATGCCTCTCCAAATACAAGTGTGTATTAGAACCCATCTCACCAAAAATTGTGCTGGAGTGCCTGAAATTCCAAGAAGAATGGTGCAAACAGATAGATTGTACGAGGTATCCAAGTCTGATCTTCGAAAACACTGCAATCGTGAATTCTTTAAGGGAATTCGAGAATTTGGATTTGACCGGTGCGGTGATAAGGATTGATGGCAAAATCGAAGCTTTGACGATAGGTGAGAGATTGAACGACAACACTGCCGTGATACATTTTGAGAAGGCAAACGCGGAGGTGGATGGTCTCTATCAAGTGATTAATAACTGGTTCTGCAGGGAAATGCTCAGCGATTTTGAGTTCGTGAACAGGGAGCAGGATTTAGGCGATCCCGGGCTCAGGAGGGCGAAGATGAGCTATCATCCAAACCATATGGTTGAGAAATACGTTGCGAAGTTGAAGGCGTAGCCCAAAACTTAAGCGAGGAAAAATATACAACTAAAAATTCGTTGAAATCCTAGATTAGACCCCTAAGCTTAAAAAGCAGCTTCGGGTGCGACCGTATGATGGTCTTCAACATGTCCATCAGACTTATCTTGTCAAATTTGACGTTCCGGAGGGTCTCTCCAAGCTGGTCGAGTTCGTCGTCGCTCAAGCTGAGCAGCACGTTCTTAGCCTTGGAGTAACGGTCGAGCCGCTTGCCCATCTGTTCACGCCATCTCCTCTCATATTCTTTCAATCGCTTCTCCGACGTGTCGCCATCGCTCGCGGCCTTTGCAGCGACTTCGCCGGCGATATATCCAGCGCGCATCGCGTAATCTATGCCCCCTCCGGTGAGCGCGTTCACTTGGCGCGCCGCGTCACCGACCAATAGAAAGTTATCCTTCACAGTTTTTTTAAGCGGACCACCGACCGGGACTCCGCCGCCGTTTATCTCCACCACCTTCCCCTTGGAGAGCGAAGGCATGCGCGCAATGAAATCCCTAAGATATTCGACGGGCGTACGCTGCGTTCTGCTACCTAGCACGCCCAACCCAACATTTGCCATGTCCTCCCCCTTCGGAAACACCCATGCGTAGCCTCCGGGGGCTATCTTACTACCTAGATAAAATTCCATCTGGCGTGGGGATTCGAACTCGACTCCCACCATCTGGAACTGAATTCCGCTTTCAACGTCGTCCAGTTTTATAGTCGTATTCAATCCAGCCCAGCGCGCCACCCGGGAGCCAACGCCATCCGCACCTATGATCACCTTCGCCTCAACTTCCAATCTACCGTCAGGTCCTTGGGCCCTGACGCCCCGAATTTTCCCGCCCTCCAGGGTTAAACCGTCCACAAAAGTCCCAACCCTCACGTCTGCGCCGGCCCCCGCTGCCATCATGGCGAGGTATTTATCGAACACCTTCCTGTTCAAAATGTAGCCGACCTTTCCAGTTACCTTGCGTTCAGAGATGCGAACCGCGATGCCCGAGGGTGAAACAATTTTGACCGTATTTGTGGTGTTGACAGCCCAAGCTGGGTCCGGTTTTATTTTATACTCTTTCAGGACATCCTCGGTCAATGCCTCACCACACTGAACCGGGACGCCCAACTCCCTGCGTCTGTCAAGCATAAGGACACTGGCACCGCCGCGAGTCGCTGCATAACCCGCCATCGACCCAGCTGGCCCTGCCCCGACTACGACGACGTCATAACTTTCCTTCAACTTTAACAGCCCCTATAGGACAAACACTTATGCATATGCCACAATTTGTGCACCTGTCGTTAGGCCGCACGAAGCCGTCTGTCGCCTCTATCGCGTCAAAAGGACAAACGCTTACGCAGGCACCGCACCTCAAGCACTTATCTTTATCTACCTTCATGGTCCAAACTCCGTTATTTTCCTCTGCGGCTTCGCCGGCATCGACTTGGATACTTCTGCTGGAAGCTCAAGGCGCCCATAGCGCCCGCCGCCGCCCGCCACTACCTTCAATGTTCCTGCCCTGAACGCCTTTATAACTTCTGTTACGTGCGTCTTGGTGACATCAGAAAGCAGCTCCGGCGCAACGTCAATTAGGACTGATATCTCGTCGCCGAAGCGGGTGACCAGCCTCTCCCACTCCGACTGAACCTCCGGCGAGTGTGGATCTTTATCGATGGCCAGAGATATCACCTCGGCAAGCGGGGCTATCCTCAAGTAGTCCGGGCGATGGGGCGGGTGCATCGGCTCGGGGTAATCGGCAAGTTCGTCGACCCTGTCCGAAACCCCTTTCTTGACCCAACCGCCACATTTGTCGCAGCGCCAACGGAGCTTGAGGGCTTCGTTGAACAAAAACTGCTTGAAACAACGCGAACATGCCGTGACATGATATTTGCCAAGCCTCGGGTCGAATCCAACGTTTAACAAGACATGCCTGCCGTCTTCACCTTTAATGGCCTTTACTACCTCCTCGTGGGTCGGCTCGGCCAGCCCAAGCCGGTTGAACTCCCTACCTAATTTATCCGGCCAGGGGGAGTGGGCATCGCTGTTTGACAGAAAACCAATATCGGCCAGCTCAGCTATGCGGTCGGCCATGTAGGTGTCCGCGCTCAGCCCAAGCTCGATAAAACTGACCTTTTTAATCTGGTCCTTGTAACAATCTCGGAGGCTATCGAACTCCTTGTAGACGCTGGTCCACGGCGTGAAGGCGTGTGAAGGGCCTATTAGGCCATCATGCGAGGCCACGATTTCCACTATCTCAGGCGCGCCGAGGTCGATGCGCGCCCTGCCGTCGGATCCAATATCGGTCGAATGCTTGGCCAGCTCCTCGCGCGCGCTCTCGACGGCAGAGAACGATGGAAAAATTATCAGATGATGCACACGATTTCTATCCTCAACCTCCACCGTCAGAAGAAACTTTGTATTGTAGCGCTGCTGCTCCAGAGTGCCCTCGGAGATCTCCATCAACTCATTTTTTAGGCTCCTAAACCATTCCGGATGAAAAACGTCCCCTGTCCCCACGAAGGTGAGCCCCTTTAACTTGGCCTGATGCGCGATGGTGTTTATGTCCATTCTAGCCGAAGTTGCTCCGGAATATTTTGAATGAATATGCAGGTCTGCTGAATACGCGTGAAGCTCTACCAAGCTTCCATCCCCATATCTCCACTCCCGTTTAATCTTTCAAGGGCACGAATAAACTAAAAATTATTTCCAAATCAAGGTGATTAAGATTAGGATTATCCGATGTACCAAGATTCCTCCTCTTCCTTCTTCCTTATTTTTTCTTCCCCGGATACTATTTCCCTCCGAATCCGCTCTATCATCTGTTCCGTTGACTTAGCCCTCTGCTCAAGATTCTTCATGTTCACCTTTAAGCCCAAAGTTCCGATCAAAATCTGCAATACGGCCTGCGCAGCACGGTGGTCGACAAGCATGCCGTGTGTCTCGCCCAATAAACATATGCCTGGAATTCCGCGGAGCTTACCTAGCCCTAAAAGTAGCCCCGTGGCCCCAATTATTGGTCCGCCCCTTTTCTCGACCGTGGCCCCAAGGGACTTGACTGTTTTTAACATATCCGCATCGCCTAATCCCAATACCCTAGGCTGAGCCTTCGAGTACTTGCCAGTGGCAAAACCACCCAATGTGAAAAGCTGTTTTACACCCAATTTTTTCGCGATATCCAAGACCGCCTCGACAACTTCGTAATGCCCTTCGGTTGTAATGGGTTGAACATCGCCAGTCCATATGACAACGCTCTTGCCATCCAGCCTCGCCCAATAAAACTCGTTACGCGGCAACCGTAAGATCCCGTTCCTCTCGACGACTACGTGATGGGGAAAATAAGGGGAGACCATCTCTACAAATTTTTTGGCGTGGAGTTCCCCCACGAGGTGCTCCGCGGCGAGCTTGCCCACATAGCCCATTCCGGGAAGTCCGGCTATAAGGACTGGTTTGGCCAGCTTCGGCTTGCCTGTTTCCATTATCTTAATGCTTTGCATTCTATCTCCGTTTGTTTCTTCAACATCCTTCTGTACTTTCCATACGGGTCCAGAGGCGAAAACCTCGGTGGGTGGGGTGAGACCGTCCGCCCGCCGCAGCTCGGACAAATATCCTTGAGGGTATAGGTGCCGCAAGATTTACATTTTTTCATGTTCATTTTATCCAACCTTTTTGAATTCCCCTTTGCCGCCGGCCTTTTGCACGTCTTCGACCATCATCTGAACAGCCCGTTGCATCGCATTTTCGGCCGTCTTGTAAGACTGGGCAGTTACCTCCACCCTATACTTTGGGGCGCCAACGTAGCAAATTTCCACATCGATGTTCTCATCCTTGACCGAATCGCGAGCGTTTATCATAACTTTTTTTAACACCTCAACTCCGTTCTGCGATGGGGAGCTTAGGATCACGTATCCTGAGACCCGGCAGCACGGGGGTTGAAGGGCCGAGCTAGCTACCTCGCCAATTGCATTTACCCACTTATCATCATACAATCCCGAGACGCTACTGATATCCCCTGCAAAGGATTCCATAGCTGAATGCAAATCTCCGAATTTTTCCTGCAGGGCGAAACCGACCTCATCATAGGCCCGGTCAAGGTTTTTCCCAAGCTTGCTTGCTGCAAGCTCCAAAAGCTTCTCCGCCCTTTGGTTAAGCTTCAATCGCTGAGTCTTCCACCTGCGCTCGCTATCCTTTACTCTACGGATCGAGAGGTCCACCTGCTGCTTTTTGGTATCCACCGCCAAGACCTTGCAGACGACCTTTTGATTTTCACGAACGTGGTCCCTGATGTTTTTTACCCAACCAGAAGCGACCTCCGATAGGTGAACCATTCCCTCCTTTCCTCCGTATTCGTCTATTGACAGAAAGGCTCCCTGCGCGAAGACCTTTGTCACAGTGCACATCACAAGCTCATCTATCGAGGGCCATTCAGACTTATGCCTAACCATATTGTCCCTACTCCGCGGTGCCGAGGACCGCCGCCTTCACCTCAGCCTTTCCGCCGCGAGGAATCGAGATAGTCTTGCCACAAACTTGGCATCTAACTAAGGTGCTCGCATGGCTGAATAAAACCTGTTCGTTGTCACACTCGGTGCACCTTACGACAAGAAACTTTGACCGACGCCTTTCGCTCATCCCATCATTCCTCGAATTTTATGCCCTTGCTCCTGAAACCCCTGTAGGGGTGAGATTTTTTACACTTCGTGCATTTAAGCATTAGGACGACCTTTTTTGCCGCCTTTGCAAATTTCTTCTGCTCAGATCTCGGCTGGCTTCCATATCCAGCGGTGGCCCTTGCAAACTGGCGCTGCCCCCAGCTGAGCGGTCGCGCGGAGCGCTTTTTAAGCTGCGAGACGTTTTGCTCCGTGTGCACCCTGCAATGGGGACAATAAGTTCGTATCTTCTTGGGTACTTTCATTAGTTCCCCCCGCAAACCTCCGCATTACATCCCAAAAAGGGTATCGCCACTATGCCTTTATTGCTATTTTCCTAGCAGCGCCGTGTCTTATCATTATTTCCGCGTTCGATGCCGGAATGCTGGTGATTTCCCCCTTGGAAAGTGGACCGTAGCCCCGCATGTCGGCGCCCATTATTTTTTCCGGTATATCTACTAGCAATAAAACCAGGCTATTTGTTAAATCCGGTGGCGCGGTCAAAGCAATCCTGCCTGTTATTGCGGGTTTGATTAGGTCGTCATGAAGCTTTTCCAGAGCTTGCCTTATCTCGCTGAAGGCATACCTCTCACGGTCGATCAGGGGGGCCGGGAGTTTGCCATTTACAATTTTATTCATGCCCTTGAGAACACGAGTAAGATGAATCTCCATAACCATTGTAACTACATTTTTAAGCTCTTCCCCGAGCAGCTTTTGCCTCAGCGAGTCGCCACGCTTGATCTCAAATAGCAGCTGCGATATGTATCTGCCTGCCCGGAGGTAGAAATCCTCTGGAAGTTCAACTAGCCCCCGTGAGGTTTTTTCATCCCGATGCACCGCAACGAGCTCATCAAGCGAAAAATCCGTCATGGTCGTACGCCCTCGCGCGCAAACTTTGGAACGGCATCCTCCAAATTAAACCTGTTCATATCCCTCACTAACATGCATTTTCTGCTCACTCCGGAGTGTAAACTTGAGGGCAGTCGAAGGATGCGTTTTGTGTCGATGGTGACCTTCCCATCCGTAAACCCAGAATTCAACTTTGCGAGGAACTCCAAAATCTGTCTGAAGGTCTTTGCCCCCATGCCCTCAAAGCTTGAAATTTCCCCCAGCTTTCCGTCGCGTATCATCTCGATTATGCGCGCCTTCTCCGCCATCAATTTCTGAACCAGCGGCCTTCGTATCCTCCTTATCTCAAGTAGCTGTTGTTCTCCCAAAGCTTCAAATGTCCTCGCTACCCGATCACGGAAGACTCTGGAGTAGCCCAGGGCCATCGTGACATCCGTGGGAATCACGCCACCCGTAATGTAGTCCACAATCTGGGCCCTCTCGTTTCCCTCAATGGTCATCACAGCATCGTCGTAAACTCTCACGTGAAACCCACGGCCGGAATAAACGAAATTGATGTTCCGCATGCCCAAATCCCCGGCCAGAACATCCGCGAATTCAATCGCAACTTTGCGCGCCTCGTCGATACACCCCTCACAAACGCTTCCCTGCGGGCAGCCGCAAGTTTTCAACGGCAAATCCTTGGCGTCTATGTCCAAAGCTAACTCGGATTTCAGCCATCCCTCTCGAGCCGATGGCCGCTCATACAGGGCCACGCTTGCAAATGCAGAATACGGTATCCTGTTCTTTAAGTAACTATCCAGATGTTCAACGGTTATGAACTGGTTGTAGCGATGGCTGGGCCCGCTGCCATCCAAGTCAAAGCCGAATTCCCTCATCGAGAGGGTGTGAAGGATAAATTCCGGGATTTCACGCTTGTTCCATTCCTCCTCGTAAAACCGCTTCCGCTCATCCTCCGTGGCCTGTCGCATCTCCATTTCAGCTTCCCCCCTTTGTACCATAACTCTCGGACCGTTTTCTGAAGTAATAGGTAAGTGGGTTTTTCACGTTGCGGCAGAACTCATCTGGCTTGCAAAGCGATGGGGCCGATATCTGAATCTTTGTACAGTTGGGCATTCTGTACCACTTTGACTTACCCGAGTCCGAAAGAGTCGGCTCGGTCGTCATACCGAAACCCATGTGGTAAAAAACGCCGGCTTTCTCCTGGGGCTGATCTTGAAAAAGCGGTGGGTTGCATCTCTCCGCTGCCTCGAAGATCAATGGTGCAATCTCGTCACGCACAATCGAGATTTTTTCAATGAAGTCTGCCATGCGCGCGTCCTGTCCTGCCGGCGGAGCAACTCTAGCGTAAGACAGGAATGGTACCAACATCATTGTCATGGCATAGTTACGCAACCCCGCGCCAACACCGGCAAGAGAGAGGTTGATACAGGGGGGGAAGAAATCTGGCCGAAGCTTTCCCGCTTGGCCCCTTAAGAACCTCCCACTGACTCCAAGCTCCTTTGGCAAAAGGGATGAAATTTGTCCGCCTATCTCCGTGAACAAACCCGGTGGATTACCTGACTCCAAAATGCGCTCGTAGACGGATTGAACGTATTCCTCCGTCCTGACGCTTATGAAATTCGCGTAAAAGTTCCATAGGTCCCTTGGAGTAATAACGGCCCAACCGCCAACCAGGTAGAGCTTCGTAAGCTCCGCCCTTCTATGTCTCAGCATCGGAGCCAAGTCATTCCACCTCATCGCATACTTCGGCAAATACTGGGGCAAAATGCGATCGTCGATTGTTTCTATCCCATCCTCGTTTAGTCCCTGGTCGCGCAACTTGTAAATGTCCTCAATAGGGATTTCAACGTCGCCGATTTTGACTCCTTTTCCGGTTTCCAACTCCACGATTTTTATTGAACGTTTAACCGCGTTCAGGCAAAGCCCTTCTTTGCCTCGCTTGAAGAGGTCGTACATCCTATACCTAAACGTATCCCTGGTGGCGCCGCTTATCAAACGCACAACGTTAGACCCTGGAAATGAAACTGATGCAACCCCCTGACACATTAGGTAGAAGGAGAGGGTATCCGACCTGATGTTATCGAGATTTGGTTCAACCAACATCTCCCCTCTGGACCACTTCACCCTCTTAACGGCTCTCTCTACAATGTCCCTTGGCATGCTGTCAATGGGTGGTGAAGCTTCAACTATTTTTTTAGCCTCATCCGCAAATGGATCCAATACTGCCAAATATTCCGGAGCGAGCAAGTCCAGCCCAACTAACCAGCTATTGTAAGGTAGCTCCACGGCCGTAAATTTAACTTTTTTCCAAAGGGTGGGTCAAGGTGACTCAACCCGCGGGGCCAACAGGAACCTCAGCCTACCGTTGCCCTCGGCTATCGCTAAATCAAGCTGTATCGGCAAATCCGTGCCCAGATTGACGGTTATCGGGTCAGAAATGCCCGCGGCCTTCGTCATATTACTCAGGTACTTTATGTTGAACATTACTCGAGCTTGTTCTTTAACGTCGAGCTTCACCAGACCCTTGTCGCCTTTACTGAGCTTTAATTCCGCGGAGCCCTTGTCCCCCTCAGCCGAGATAAAAAATCCCCCCTCGCTGAGCTCAAACCTCACGTTGTCGCTTATCAGCTCGGCGTCCTTGAGCCCATCTTGCATCACGCCGGCTAGTATTTCCGCCGTCGCCGTAAACTGAATCTTTGGCTCCGGCAGCTCGGCCTCGCGAATATCTATGAGGGGAAGGCTCAACTTTCGGGTTGAAGTGCCCTTGAATATGAGGGTCAGGCGGCTCATTTTCTCATCAAGTTCCAGCGTCAATTCATCCTCCGACTTCGCCCGCGAGAGAACCTTGTCCATCTCAACCAAGTTTATCCCAAGTGTCATAGGTTGCTTCACGGTGTATTCAACGAATGCCGAGGCGGGGAGCTCAAAATCCAGTAGCGCAATGTGTGAGGGATCCATCGCCTTGGTCTTCACGCCCTCAGGAGTAAACTTGAACGCAGCCTCCTCTATGAGGTTGACCATTGTCCCGACACAAGTTTTCCAAACTTTTGAGTCCTTCATCATAACTTTCACAATATTCTACCTCCAAAGTTCGCGTTCCAATTTTTCAGCCTCACGCCTAACTTCACCGTAGAGCCCTAAATCTATGCTGTCGACCCTCTGGACGAGTTCGGCGTGCAACTCGCTCGCCCCAGCCGTGCTTAGTGGAGTTCCGAACACCCTAACTTTAGAGCCCACCTCAATTCCCTCCGCCAGCTCCGGGTCATCGAAAACGACTGTAAGGCGTCCAGAACCATCATCCAAGGTGAAATCCGCATCCCTCTTGTCCACGACCAAGCCAACAACTCTGACGCGCTCATCGCCTATCTTCACTTCAGAAATTTTTCTTGGCCGCGCGGGTGCCCTTTGCCGTTGAACATCATCCAAGTCTACCCCACTCATGCATATTCCCTCCATACCTTCCCACACTTTACACAACGGTAAAAACGTGTCGTTGGTTCGTCCGCCGAGCGCGTTTGCCTCAACCACCAATATGAAATATCATGCCCGCATTTTGGGCAGCGGGCGTGCGTGGTGGGCAATCCCGGCCCCACGTCCTCTTCTAATACCGTTATCTCCTCCTCTGGCTCAACCCTTTTGACAACTGTGTACCCCTCCAACTTCTCATCCTTCGACATATAATCGCATGATGTGCAGGCTAAAACTACCCCGGCTTTGGTCTCCTTTGGCATCATTAATCTTCCACATTTCGGACAAAATTGCATACGCTCACTTGAACCCCGCATCTTTTAAAATTTTTGCGTGGTCAAAGGCAAGCTCGCGCCACGGGACCCTTCTGAAAGCCCTTACATCCGACGCATCGCCCGCGGCTTTGAGTTCTCCGCCAAGTCTTCTAGCCAAAAAACAAATGCTGACGACATGGCCCCTGGGATCGCGCGTGGGGTCGGAGTAAATGCCCAACAGCCCCCGTAACTTTACCATAATGCCAGTCTCCTCCATAGCCTCGCGCAACGCCGCGAGTTCAACCTTCTCGCCGTAATTCACGAATCCACCGGGCAGTGCCCACTTGCCCTTGTAGGGCTCATTTTTCCTTTTTACCAAGACCACCCCTTCCGGGAGCTTTATCACAATATCAACTGCAAGAGAGGGCTTCCTCATTAATTTCACTGGCCTTGGAACCAGAGCGATATGTAACCTATTTTGGGTATGACAAAGATCACCTTACCAATGATCTGCTCTGGCACGTTGGATTTTTCAATTGGCAGAGGATAACTGTTTGCGTCCCCTTTAGTGAAGAAGTGGGCCGCCCCGTTCTCATCCCATATAGACACAACGCGGTGGACCAGTGGGATGACATCTGGGCCCTGGTCCATAGCCACGACATCACCGACTGATATCTCCGAGAATGAACAAACCCCCTGAATGATGAGCAAATCCCCACGTTCAAAGCCACCTTGGATTGGAAATTTAGATGGATTCATATCATTGCCTGTGTAGTACTGGCGCCAAGCGTCTCCATCGTGCTTCATGCTTTGTGAAACAACGGCCATCCAGAAGGAATCCGTTCGCAAAGCCAACGTCATAGCCCCACTAAATGCAAAGTAAAGGATCCCTAAGGTCAAAAGCATTTCAAGAAATCCGTGGACCGCATCGTTTTGAATGACCCTAAGTACGGTAGATCTTTTCTTGGGCGAACGGCGTTTGGATTTACCAGATTTATGCCCTACCATAGCTCTCGCCCTTCACGATTGAGGTGGCGATCAGATGCGCTACTCTCAGAGGCTCGGGTACTAGGCTGCGCGTCGAACTTAGCTTGACCACACTCTCAGCATCCTTTCTTTTAATCCCAGCGACTTGCATATAAACCGGCGACCCACTATCCTTAGTCTTGACGGGGTAAATTCTACCTGTTGCTTGGATAAGCTTCCACCTCTCCCGCCATCCTGGCAGGTGCTTGATAGCCCTGTGAATTTCGGCCATTTTAGGGCGTTCGCGAGAGACGACGATGACGGGCAAACCTGTTTTCTTAAAAACTCCCTTCAAATCCAACACGTTGAATCCCCCGAACGTCACGCCATCGACCATGATGACCCTGAGCTGCCCCCGGTGTCGACTTCTGTTAACGATCTCAACTAAGCGGTCTGTCACGTCGGTTCCGTCTTTATCTATATAGGTAGTCAAAACTCCGTCTAGCCATTGTCCTCCCCTGAAAACTGCGCCCACGAGCGGGACTTTGCCCTCCGACCATGGCTTAAACGGTCCGTCGTCAAAGCCTATGATACGGATTTCCGGCTTTACCTGCCAAAACTTTACTTCTCGCAAATGTGGCCCCAAAAAAGCATCATTGCTGCTTATTAATCACCTTTTGGAGCTGCTTGCGCAAGTCCTCCAGTCTCTCAGAAACTCTAGCGGCGGCATCGATGAAGACGCGCTCCGGGGTCTTGCCCTTTTTGACCTTTATATAAAATTTAGGGTACTCATTCAATGGATGTTCAACCGTGTAGCTAGCGGAAACCACGCTTTCATCCCTTAGCAACTCTTCACGAAGTAGATTACAGAAGGTGTGGTCTTCGCCAACTATTTTTATCAATAGGCTGTCGTCGTCCCTTTCCAATAACTCAAGTTCCATGTGTTCACCTATCGTGAATGCACTTCGTCTTATTTAGCCTTCATGAACTCTTTAATCTTTAGCTCTATGGATCTTATCTCATCCTTCCCGCCATGGGCGACTATCCTGACAAATCCTGGCCTAGATTCCGCCTCTAAATCCAAATTCAAGGTGCTGAGCCTTTCCATAAGGTATAGCATCTTATCCGTGTCCTTAACCGGTACGTTGATAATACGTTTGGCCATGCCCATCAGGGCGCCCCTCTCCGATAATCGCTTGCAAGTTTTCTGGACTCCACATTTCCACAAACTGGGCAAATTAGCCTTTTTTCCTGGCGGTCAAGCAGACCCCGGCACCTTGAGCATTTGGCAACTATAACTCCCAGATCCTCACTAACTGTGGTTAGCTGCACAGGTTCCCTATTAGCGTTCAGGACCTTTGCACGGACTATATCCCCAACCTTGAACTCCCTGCCTAGCTCCTCCACGTAATTCGTGTTGGTCTGAGATATGTGTATCGATCCTTGGTTAGGTGGGGGAAGCTCTCGACCTTCCCTACCCCGAAGCACCTCGATTACTACACTAGCCGTTTGTTCCCTGACTTCATCAACTTTACCTATTACTATATCGCCTCTCTTGAGTTCAGGTGGCCCGGGAGCACGTGAGAATATGGAGATGTGTTTAGTTTTAGGGTCAACCAGAACAACGCCAGTGCTGGCGGCGTATATTTTTCCCTCCTCCTCGTATGCACCATTCCCCGGTACAAACTCCTCCACCGTGGCCAAAAAGTCCCCGGGTACCACAAAATCTCCCGTCTTTATATCAGTCATTTTATCCCACAACTCATATGTCGTAAGCTTTATAGGATTTGCCCTTCGCTAACTTCGTAAAACTCATCTATCCGATATGGCTCAAATGGGACCTCCCCCAGCATGGCCATCGCCTCAAAAGGAGTCAGGATCGGCCGTTCAAAGCTAGCGGCGTCATCTATGGGAATGCGCGGGCAGGCTACACAAACGAAGGCATCTAGTCCAAAGTTTCCTATTGTTTCGGGGTTTATTTCGTCAACTACCAAAAGATGGGCGACCTTTCCCTTCCGCTCAATTAAGCTGACAAGCCTTTTTGCGAGTTCTAAACGCGATTGTCCAGTTTTGGTACTAGCCACCACGCCGATTTTTTCGCCCAAAGCCGCCCTTGATATAGCTGCCTTTCTTTTTTGAATGAATTCTTTGTTATCGGGATTAATGACCCTGAACTCACCCGATATGGGGTTTACAACTGCGACCCTTTTCCCAGTAGCCAGCGCCACTCCCAAAGGATGGAACTCCCCGGTCCCAACATAAATGAAGCCATCGACGCCATCGGCAATCGACTTTGCGGAGCCGATGTCGCAGCCGAGAATTTGACCCGGATATTTTGCCCTAGGTCCTGGCTTTCCAACTACCGGTTGGATCCCATAGGAAAGAATTAACTTGGATAATTCCTCGATATATCCAATGTGTTGAACTGTGGTCACCAAACCCGCACGTTTGAACTTTAATTGGGGTATGGCCAACTTGACGGAGTCGAGCGGGTTTGTCTTAGCACGGGCCTCTACATATAGGATCGGTAGACTTGAATGCAGTCTCATGTCTGCATGTCCGTAATGAACTAATGCATCACAATCTAGTTGCCTAGCTTTTACGTCCGCCAAGTCGCACGCGCCATAACAACTATCCGCTAAGACGATGAATTCCACTCCCGAATCCCTAAACGCGGATTCTACCTCAGATAAATATTTTCTAAGACCTGCCGGTAGCTGTATGGCCACGCGCTTGGCACTCGTTCTCCTTAGAAAATCTCTAACTGCCGCTTCCTCAAACTCATACATTTTGAACGCCGGAAAATCCTATTTCACAGGAAAAGATAGTGCTCACCAAACTTAAAAAGGAAACGTTTGTATTGTACCCCGCTATTCGTATCGTTCTGCGTGTTGTCTACAGATAGGTCCTACGGACTCTGTTATGGCCTCGTCCCCACGATTCTTACAAAAAAGGTCAAAGTAAGAAATTTTTAATTAAGAATCCTTCCGCGCTGTTTTATTCTGGGTATACCTATTAGAGCGGTACTGAGACGCCATCAGTGGATTTTCACTTCTTAGCTAGGGCCTCAGCCAGATTTTTCCCTAGCCTCTCAGCTTGGTCTTTGTCAGCTTCATTTGGAGATCCTTCTATAGCTAAGCCAGGTTTCACGAATTTTGGATTGAACACGCCGAGAATCTTATCGATATTTTCTAGTGCAGTTACTTGCCCACCATTGCCAGTAGTGAAGACACATGCGGGCTTTCCAGCAATTTTGTCTCTAAGGGGATAAAGATTCGTGAACATTGTCAATATTTCTCCGGACATAATGCTGAAGTGGGATGGCGAGCCAAAGGCGAATGCATCGGCATTTGCTGCCTCCTTTGGATCCAGGGTTTTTGCTTTCTTCAGCTCCGCGGTTACTCCGGGAACTTTACGGGCACCCTCTGCCACGGCTTGTGCCAATTTTTCTGTGTTGCCAGACCGACTATCATAGATAACAAAAACTTTTGAGATACTACCACCTCTAATAAAACAATCCGTATAACTCCAATATAAAATTATGTTAGTGCCTCAAAATTATCTGTAGATAGTAGTGACTTTTACATTCCTAGTCCAGGCTTAGACTTTGTATGAGCGTTAAATTAATAATGAGTTTTAGGGGAGAACTTTTAGAAAAGCTGAAACACTAATACGAACCAAATAACAATCAGGTTTGAAAACATGCTATCCTCCCAGATTAGGTGGCTACGCGATGTAATTTCGCCCGGGCACGCGTACGAGCTGGCTACCTTTAGAGAAATTAAAGTTACCAGGGTCCCCTCGAGCTCCATCTGTCTGCTCTGCAAAGGAGGGCGAATGCTGTGCGGGAAGATGAGTTGCCCAATAATCGCAAAGGCCCAGTCGCTCGCTAAATCTAGCCTGCGAATCAAATCACCGCGCATAGAGGGATCCACCCCACCAGGGGTTTTTGTAGGGCGCATAGGGTATCCGAAAGTCTACATAGGCCCAATGGTCCCACCTTATCGGGGCGAGACCGAAATCCTAGACACCCCTGAGCTATGGGTTGGCAAAGGAATTCAGGATATAATAGATTATAGGTTCGCTCTAATACGCGGCAAAGCTCCTGCAAGCATACACGACGCACGGTCCGGCAGCCGCCTCCTCGACTCCCTCCAAGAACTGGCGCTGAGCAAACGGCCAGTTGACGCCGAGGTTATTCTATCACATGTGCCCAAAAAGGTCCTAACCGTTGGTAGCGACATCCAACCATTCGGACCGTCTGCCCCGCTTAGGTCCTTTAGGTCATCGGATGTGACAATCGACCATAAGATAGAGAAGACCTTTTACGACCATGACCTGAAAGCAGCCGACGCCGTGATAAATCTTTATGATGATGGGTCATTGATCACCAGAATTCAAAGAGCGTTTAGCTTGGGAATGTTCGGCATTTCAAAAAATAGGAGGCTGGTCCCAACCCGCTGGAGCATAACAGCCGTGGACTCCATCCTGTCTCAAAAAATAATTGATAGGATAAAAAGATTCGACACGATAGACGAGTATCGCGTCTACTCTTTCGAATACCTAGACAACCACTACGTGGCCATATTTATGCCGGAGCGTTGGAGCTTCGAATGGATTGAGGCTTGGTTTCCCGGCACCACTTGGAACCCTGATGAGAGTGCTGCTGGACCAGCGATGATGGGGGATTTCGAGCCGTACCAGGGTAGAAAGACCTATCCCGACATAGGTGGATGTTACTACTCCTGCAGACTTGCGGTAGCGGAGAAACTAAACCTGGAGAATAAGCAAGCGACCGCTCTCGTAATGCGTGAGATTCATCCCGGGTACATTTTACCCGTAGGCGTCTGGAATGTTAGGGAGAGCATTAGACAGGCACTAAAGTTTGAACCACGGAAATTCGACAACTTCCAAGCAGCGCTGGAACACGCTGTTACAAGGCTCACAATCCCACTTAAAAATTGGATAAGAACTAGCGAGCTTTTGAAGAGGGCTCTATTTCAGAAGAAGATCACGGAGTTCACAAAATGACAGTCGAATACTCGTCCGTAGAGTGTAAGACTGCGCTTTCGAACAGCAGACTGCCCGGGTTAAGGTACTCAATGAATCCTTACGTTGGGTGTGAGCACGGATGCGCTTATTGTTATTCCCCTTCGGTTCTTGGTGACCCAAGGCTCGCGATAAATTGGGGAAAAACAGTACGGGCTAAGCAGAACATAGTCGAGGTGTTGACCCGCGAGTTGAAGCGAAAGCAAAGGGGAGTTGTTGGGATAAGCACGATAACAGACCCTTATCAACCAATCGAGGCCAAATTGGAAATCACTAGGAAATGTATTGAAACGCTATTAAAAAATGACTTTCCGATGTCGATTCAGACTAAGTCAGATATGGTCCTGCGAGACATCGACTTAATCACTAAAGGAAAGGTCGACGTAGGTGTGACGATAACAACTATGGACCGAAGGATTGCAAATTTACTAGAACCAAAAGCTTCGCCGCCTGATGCTAGAGCTAAAGTTCTTAAGGAGTTATCGTCACGCGGTGTGGAGACTTGGTTATTTTTGGGTCCAATCATCCCCGGGTTGAATGATTCGATAGATAACCTAAAAATGGTAATAGAGGTTGCCGTCCAGACCAAGAGCAAAGTAATTTACGACAAACTCAACCTAAAGCGGTGGGTTATGGAGCGGCTGGGACCTAGGCTAGAGTATGCGCAACCGGGTTTAGCGCGAAGATTGCCCGACCTCGTTAGTTTCAGGTCAGAATACTGGAGGCGGCTTTGTTCAAAAATTGAAACAATCTGTAAAAATCTGGAAGTGAAGTGTGAGTCTGCTTTTGCCAGCCCATTAAGCGGTCTATAATGTGTGAAGCCGCTGGTGACTGCCTGTCGAGTTATAAAACCCTCAATATTCCTTTACCTAAAAATTTGATAAATTTGAACGAAACTGTAACTGATGCAAGGATTTAAAGGCTATGTAAAAAACACAAGTGGGATTAAACATGGCTTCAGTGGAAGAAGTCCTGAAGGAACTAAATGCGAGGTCCAAGCCTGATCAGCTGGAAGGGATGGCTCGATATGGGATGGTAGCCGAACGAAGGTTGGGAGTATCAGTCCCTGAAATGCGAAAGATAGCGAAAGAATTAGGGAGGAACCACAGGCTTGCTCTCGAATTATGGGAGACGGGGATACTTGAGGCTAGGATAGTAGCGGCGATGATAGACGAGCACAGGAAGTTGACAGAGAAGCAGATGGATGACTGGGTTAAAGATATCAACTCCTGGGACGTCTGTGACCAAGTTTGCATGAACCTCTTCGAGAAGGCTCCCCTCGCCTGGAAGAAAATACTCGACTGGTCCGAACGGGAAGAGGAGTTTGTCAAAAGGGCCGCTTTCGCGCTTATGGCGTGCCTAGCGTGACATGATAGGGATGCGAAAGACAAAAAATTCATCGAGTTATTCCCGATAATAAAGCGCGGAGCCACGGACAACCGGAACTTCGTGAAGAAAGCTGTCAGCTGGGCGCTGAGGAACATAGGAAAAAGGAACCTGAACCTGAACAAAGCCGCTATAAAGACAGCAAAGGAAATCCAGCAAATAGATTCCAAGGCCGCCCGCTGGATAGCCTCCGACGCCATTAGGGATCTTGAGGGCGAGATTGTTCAAAGGAAGTTGAGAAAGTGAGTAATGCAATCCTTTATTTTTGCTGTGGGATTCATCGCTTAAAGAGTGGAGCCGCCGGTGGGGATTGAACCCACGACCTATCGCTTTCCCGATAGGTTACGAGGCGATCGCTTTCGGCATGTCGAAGGACATACTACCGACTGAGCCACGGCGGCTCAGTTAAACTCGATTTTATTTGCTTAATTAAATTGCTATCTGGAA
>CAYUMT010000010.1:0-30959 GCA_964446015.1 Hadarchaeota archaeon (SeqCode) | reverse complement strand
TTCGAAAGTCTCCCCCTTGAACAATTCCTATGTCAATCCCAGCTTTGTCCAGCAACTCTACGATTTCCTTTCCTCCCTGCGACGTGAATTCTTGTCCAAAGGGTCTGTAAAGCTCTTCAGCCCACCACTTTGGCACTTGGGTGGGTATTTGGGCCAAGTGAAGATGAATATCTACCGTAGGCATTTTATCAATATGATAACGCTGTTATCCTTTATAATCTCACCGTGAGCAGATTATGAGAAGCATGTTGTAGATAGAACTTTAATTTTGGGTCCAGAATGGTTGACAAATTTATCCTAGCTCGAATGATGAAGACGGTGGGGAGAGATATATCGAGTAGCTCAACATCGAAAAAGTATTTCAATACCTTTTAACTGTCGGGAAACTAAACGTGAAAAAAAGGAAAAATCCAAAGCCGTGGTTGTTGATGGCGATGATCCTACGAAGATTGTGTCAAAAGGTCTGTGGCCCTCAGAAAGAAGTGCCTATTGGGCCAAAGTGAGTAAAGGAATCTCCAGCTGATACGTGAAAACCCGGGAATCCTCCGGAGTACAAATCTAGGTACAAACCCCTGATACCGCACCATGGGAACAACTAAGCCATCTGAGCATTTTTATAGGAAGATTTCACGAAAACCCCAGAATTTTTATGGAAATTTTCTGTGGACAAAAAAAGAATAACTTCCGGATACATAACTACACTTAAATGAAAACATAAAAGTAAGTATGGGAAAGTCTCTTTTGAGAAATGTGTCGTTTAAAGAAAGAATAGAACAATTCTCGAGGCAAAAGACGAAGGGAAAACCAGCCTCGGGTTTCTCCCATTTCCAAAGGACCTTCAAGTCTGCAAAGAAAATCCTAGAACTAGAGGGATTGAATCATGATGCAGAGGTACTGCACGCCGCATGTTACCTGCATGACATCAGCTCAGATTACCCGCATCAAGAAAATTCTACGGCTCAAGCATCCGCATTTTTGAAAAAGATATCATTTCCATCCGAGAAGATCGAAAAAGTCAGCCACGCAATCTTGGAGCACACCCCGGAGGGTAAACCAAAGAGCAACGAAGCAATTGCGCTCCATGACGCGGATCTCTTGGATTTCTTGGGGGCGACCGGGGTGACAAGGCTATCCTATGCGACCACGGGCTGGTTCAACAAAATCACCCTGCAGAACACACTGAAAATTCTAAAAAAGTACAGAAAAAAAGCATTTGAAAATTTAGTTTTGGACGCAAGCAAAAGGCTAGCCAAGGAAAAGACCAGATTCATGGACCTCGCGATTGAAACTCTGGAAAAGGAGCTTAAAATGGGCGGGTAAATCTTCTTTATCCAAAAATTTTAAGTAACAAATTGAAATGAAATATTGGAGGTGATCTAAGTGACCCTATACGTGGTGTTAAGTCGCCTGACGGACGAAGGGAGGAAAACTTTGAAGGTAAAACCGGCCAGGATTAAGGAGGTCAATGAAGACCTTGAGAAAATGGGGGCCGAAATCCTAGCCCAATACGCTGTATTCGGCAGATACGATTTCGTAACTATGTTAAAAGTTCCAGACGCCAAGACCATGGCAAAAATTTCTGTAGAAATACAATCCAGGGGCTCGGTGATGATGGAAACGCTCCAGGCCATGGACATCAACGAACTGATAGAAAGCCTCAAGTGAGAACCTTCGGAGCTCCGCCATAGATTACCGCTAAAACTATGGACGCCGACAAACCCAGGCAGATAATTCAAATTGCACGACAGAGGTTTGAGACCACTTACATTTAGAAATTACCCGTTTTACGCAGGCGAGACTTGAAAATCATTTATATTCTCCAAATCCCGAGCATGAACTCAAAAATTAGATATTTATTAGAAAGCGGTGAAATTAGGAATAAGGGGGAGATTTATGGGAAAAACTGAGGAGAATTTGGCAGATGCCTTTGCCGGAGAATCTCAGGCAAACAGGAAGTACTTGGCATTTGCAAAGAAGGCAGATCAGGAGGGACATAAACAAGTCGCCAATCTTTTTAGGGCTGCAGCGGCTGCCGAGACCGTGCACGCCCACGCCCATCTCAATGTCATGGGTGGTGTGAAGTCCACTAAGGAGAACCTTAATGCCGCGATAGATGGCGAGGGTTTTGAGTACACGAAAATGTACCCCGAGTATATAGAAAATGCGAAAGCGGAGGGAAACAAGGCGGCCCTCAGGAGCTTCGATTTCGCGAAGCAGGTTGAAAAGATACATCATGATCTGTACACGAAGGCTCTTGGGGAACTTGAAGCCGGAAAGATAGTCGAGAAGTCTTACTTTGTATGCCCGGTCTGCGGTAACACGTTTGAAAACGAAGTACCCGAAGCATGCCCGATATGCGGGGCTCCTAAAGAGAGATTCATGAAAATAGACTAAAATCTAGAAAAACTATTCCATCGCGATCTCGACCACCGCGGGGCTCAGTGGGTTAACGTGCGATAGAGCGAGTATCCGGGGCTATATCTAGGTCATCGCGCCGTCCAAAATTTTAAAAAGCGTATATAGGGTTGAGAACTAACGCCTTCTGAGGCGTGTTTATGGCCCAAGGGGTTAACGTCAGAACAGTGGTGATTCAGGGCCTATCGATCTTGGTCGTCTGCGCTGTCATTGAAATTGCCGCCGGAAACTTGCTGGAGAGGATGAAGGGAACATTGATAGTGACGCTGCCCGGGCTAATCATCATGATCCCTCCGCTATTGGACCTGAGGGGGAACATCAACGGCGCCCTGGCGTCCAGGCTCGGCACCGCCTTGCACACCGGCGTCATCGAGCCAAAGTTATCCATGACCGCCGAACTGAAGGTCAACTTGGCATCATCCCTGATACTCAGCCTCATCGCTTCGGCCAGCATAGGGATACTTTCGCTAGGCGTTGGTGCGCTGATGGGGGTCGGGCCCATAAATGTAATCGCTCTTATGACGATAGCAATTGCTGCAGGCGTCCTCTCGGGAATAGTACTGGCGACCCTGACCTTCCTGATATCGATAATTTCTTACGAAAGGGGATGGGATCCGGACAACGTCACGGCGCCGCTCATGGCCACCGCCGGGGACTTGATAACCATTGTTTCCATCTCCCTAATCGCCGTCTTGGTGGTATAGAGATGACGGTCTACAGCCTTCGGAGGATACTGTGGGAGAGCTACCCCGTGCTTTTACTAGCGGCAGTTCTATCTCTAAGCGCCGGTATCATCCTAAATTCCCAAATTGAAACGATCAAAGAATTGCCGCTGATCCTGATGATGATCCCCCCAATAAACGGCATCAACAATAACGTCTGCAGCATCCTCGGATCGAGGCTGACCTCGGCGCTCCACTTGGGCACAATAGAGCCAAAGTTCGGCAACCAGGTGACGCTGAGAAAAAACACGCGCGCAACTTGGCTGATGAGCATGGGCGTGTTCTGGTTTACCGCCGCGATATTCTTTTTAATAGCTTTAATCTCAGGCTTGGGGCTCATGCAATCCATCGTCATCATGCTCGCCTTCTTCGTCGCAAGCATGGTGGCTATTGCTGTCACGATGTTTTGCACCATTGGGCTTGCATTCCTGTCTTTTAAAAGGGGACTTGACCCGGACAACATCGTCATCCCAATCGTCACGTCAATCGGCGACATCATAGGGATAACATGTTTAATTATAGCCATGAAAATTATAGGAGTGTAAAGAAATGCAACCAACTCTATACAAACCAAGGAGCGTGCGAGAACTCCTCACCGAGATGAAGGACACCTCTGACCTTATGGTGGACCTAGCCTACGCAGTGTTACTCTATGAAAGTAACGAGTTGGCAAACCTAGTGCACAAGCTTGAGACAAAGATGGACGAACTGATGTACACAATAAGGATAATGGCGGCGGTGGCAGCCAGGAATGTCAGGGAGGCCCACAAGATAACTGGAATTCTGCAGGTAGCCAACGCCGCTGAGGACATTTCAAATGCCACCGGAGACATGGCGGACCTCATTCGCTGGAAGATCGGCATCCACCCCGTGATAAAAGACGCGATCCGAGCTTCAGATGAGAAGATAATAAAGACAAAGGTCTCCGGCGGTTCGGTTTTGGCGGGAAAAAGGCTCAGCGAACTCAAGCTTCCTTCCAGCATAGGGGTATGGATCTTGGCTATGAAAAGGAAAGATAAATGGACGGCACCATTGACAAAGCAAACCCAAGTAATCTCAGGGGATGAAATTGTGGCGAAGGGGCCCGTTCACGGGATAAGGATCCTCTGTGAAATGGCGGGGGTCCATTTCGAGCCATTCAAGCCTGGAAAGGACCTTGAAAAGTTGAGAAGGGCAATCTCCAAAATGCGCGACCTTAGCTCGATCGCTGTGGACCTAGCCTACTCCTCCCTGATGCTGGGGTCAACCGAGGTCGCCGAAGATGTCAGGGAGATAGAGGAGGCATTTAACAAACTAAACTACAAAGCATGGCTCGACACCCTTACGGTCGCGGCCAGACTGGAGAGCGATATCCCAAGGCTTAACAGCGTACTTCAGATGGTAAGATCCATGGAAAAACTAACGGACGCCGCTGACTCAATAGTCGACATAGTACTCAGGAAGATGGACCTGCACCCAGTCTTCGCCAGATCGCTCTCCGAAACCGCTGAGAGAATATGCCGGGTCAAAATATCCGGAGATTCGGAGCTGGCGGGTAAGACGTTGGAGAATCTTAACCTGTGGGAAACTACCGGCATTTACGTGCTGGTCATCAGGAGAGGTATGCACAATATCGTCAGACCCGGTGGAGATGTCAGGCTAAAGGCCGGGGACGCTCTGATCGTGCGCGGGTCGTTCGATGGGATTGAAAAATTCGAGAAGGAGGCGTGTCAGGTTTGCGAACCATCTGGTGCAAAGACATAGAGGATTTATTGGGTATCTCACGAAACCAAGGATGGCTCTTCTATCTTAACCAACAGAGAAAACATTACTATTACGTTTACGTTGGCGCGGAACCGGAGTTCCTATGCTTGGTGGTGGAGGCGAAGGAACAGCTGAAGGGCAAGTATGTGACAATCGATGATGAGGGAAAAACAGTAACTTCCGATAAACCGATCATGCCCGCCTGCTCGAGGATAGTCAGCATAACCAAGGATGAGGGTTTTGAGGGCGTCCTAAAGCAGTCGAGGTAAAATTACTTAGCCACGGCCAGCAGCGCCACCCGATCAAGGACGATCTTCTCTATCGATGCGATGGCTAATTCCTCCTTGGATATTGAGAAAACCCTCCGCAGCCCAGGGATTTTATTCCGACTGATCTCAATCAGTGAGTTATCCCAATCCTTTACGAGCTTGCGAAAGATTTTTGATAGTGCGCGTCTGACATGTGAGCTTGAATTACCGACCGAGACAAACGCCAACCCGATCTCGCCGCTGCGCACGCCGATCTTCTCAAAAGCCCGGCCGATCTGCCTCTCGGCCGCAGCCCAGCATATCAACTCTATTGAAGGCGAACTGGCGAACCCCATCTTGCTCGCCTGGGCGTTGAGGGCCAACCTCGCTGCCTGAATGAGGTGCCCTGCGCCAGCAACGCGAGAAGCGTCGAATACTTGGGTAACGGTATTCTCCGCCTTGTCCACCTCGGCAAACTTCGCTAGGAATTCGTCAACGTTCTCCACGCGGCAGATACCCGCAGCTACACCTACCACCTTAGAACCGAAGCTGCCCTTGACCCTGAATGTACTCACGCTTCTCGGAAGGCTCATAAGTATTCGCCCTTAGTATTTTCACGAGTATCATGCGACCCGCAGCTTATAAAATGAAGATAGAGGATGTAGTGAGGGGTCAATACGTTAGGTCACCGGATGGGACCGAACCTAGCCATCTGTTGACTCCTTGGTCCGACCGCGTTACGCGCGTACGGGTAATGGGCGCGATAGTCGACAAGTTCGTCCGAGACGACCAAAACTACGCCACGCTCAGGATAGACGACGGGAGCGAGACAGTTACGCTAAGGGCGTGGCAGGAAGGCGTTAAAGAACTGGATAAATTTAAGGTCGGTGAAAATATCGATGCCATCGGAAGGGTCAGAGAGTTCGGTGGGGAGATCTACCTGACCCCCGAGCTCATAATTCCGGTAGAGGACCCAAACTGGGAACTGGTCCGGGAACTCGAGATATTGACCGCAAGGAGAGGGGCCCTAGCTGCGGGGGTGCGGCCTAAGCTCCAAAAGCTTGAACCGAGTCAACTTAACGTAAGTCTGCCGAGCGCGACCAGCAAGGCCGAACCGGTGGTGGGGACCGAGGCCGCCGAGGAGGAGCCGCCGCTTCCGGATGTCCCTGACGAGGCAAAGAAAAGGGTGTTGTTAGCAATCGAAAAGCTCGACAAGGGGTCCGGAGTCGACCTAGCCGAAATATCATCGGAGCTCAACATGAACCTGACCCAAGCGAATGACGCCCTGAAGGTCATGTTTGTCAACGGTGAAATATTTGAACACGCGAGTGGGAAATTTAAAATCGCAAGGTGATTAAATGGAGGAAAAGTACGAGGATCTACTAAACCAAGCTATAGAACAAATACCAAAGGCCGTTTTTGAGAGCAGCCGTTTTCAGATACCCGCGGCAGATGTCGTGATAGTGGGGAACCGCACCATTCTGAAGAACTTTAAGACAATCGCAACCGCCCTGAACCGCGAGCCTGAACACTTCATCAAATACCTCTTGCGGGAGCTTGGCGCCGCCGGAGATATCCAAGGGGCGCAAGCAGTTTTTCAGGGAAAGTTCCAAGCTCCTACGGTTGACGAAAGAATAAGACGCTATGCAGACGAATTTGTGCTCTGTCGCGAGTGCCGCAGGCCGGATACTAGGCTAGAGCGGCACGAGCGCGTGTATATACTTAGGTGCGAGGCCTGCGGTGCGCGCGCTTCAGTCAGGGGTGTATAAACCTGCCGCTTTTAAGGGCAATCCAAACCCAAGGCGAAAACCTAGTGATAGTATGTGACGAGAAGCTCCTTGGAAAGAGGCTCAAGGATGGAAGGTTCAACCTCGATGTCAGGGAATCCTTTTATGGTGGGAAGAAGGCAAGCGCCGAGAAATGCATCGAGGCTTTACGATACGCGACCGTCGCTAACCTTCTGGGCTCAATAGTAAACAGCGCAATAGAAGCGGGGATGATCGACCGAGGCAGTGTACTAACCATACAGGGAGTTCCGCACGCACAATTTGTCAGGCTTTGAAACTATCATAGGCGATGCCGGGGTAAATTTACAGGACGTTCAATAAACGATTACGCTACGTACGCTCGGGATCTTCCGCAGTGCCTCTATAACTGCACCCTTGACGGGTTCATCAGTTATGATTGTGAGCTTTGGCTGGGGCACAAAATTCGGGTCGTCGGCCACAGCCTGGCGTATGCTAACCCCGAATTTTGAGATGGCTTCCGCGATCTCCCTCAGGATACCGGGTTTTGCCGCGTCCTCCGGTATTATCTCGACCACGCCCAGCCCGAGCTGTTGCGCCACCCCCTTTAGGTACGCAATTGGCTCAAGGTTTTCAAATATCTCGCGAAGCTTCCCATCGCTCAAGATACGCTTGGCCGTGAAGTCAACTACCCTGCGGTCGACCTTGGCCTCCTTGGCTATTTGAACCGCCGGAATCCTGATGTCGCCACAGGCTATTTCGCCATCGCCCCTAACCCTCAGCCCATACTTGAACATTATCCGCGCGACGTTCATCTGGGCGGGCTGGTCCTCAAACGCCTTTTGCACCCGATTCCAAACGCTGACTCCGCCCGCTAGTGCGCGTTCCTCCCCCACCATCTGCGCCATAACTAACCTCATTATGCTCTCAACAAAGTTGGCATCTATATCGAGCTTCCTTGCCTTCAGGCGAGCGCGGTCGATTATCTTCCTTTCCCTTTCCCTATCCCTCAACCCCACCTTAAGCTTACGTTTCAGGGCCGTGATATCACCGGCAAGTTTGAGGCGATCCGCGAGCAGGCGAACGAGCTGCTCATCTATCTCGTCTATCCTCTGGCGTAGCCCCTGCAGACTTTCGTCAGCCATCAGGCCTCCACCCTTGCGCCCTCCGCTGCGGGCCTCGTTATTATTACCCTTCCCCGCCAAGACCGCCATGCCATAGCCACTGCTGCCGCATCGTCAGGTCTTGCGACTGCCACTATCGCGGGCCCGGTTCCCGTAAGCCCCGACGCAAGTGCACCCTTCGACATGGCGACGAAAGCGGGCATTGGATCGTGTCCCAGAATGCCGGAATACAGCAGTCCGTTGATTGACAGAGCGTCCCAGACCTCACCGCGCAACGCCATGCCATGCACAGCCTCAACAGACTTTTTTATTGAACTCAGGTCAAACGATTTCGCCTTGTAAGTGTAAAATTTGGTGGACGGAACGTAGACAACTACCTTCAACTTAGGATTAACTTTGAACCTCTTCAAGATCTTTCTCCTGAGATTATCCGTTATCACGCCGCACCCTAGAAGTGATGCGGCTGCGTCATCTAGGGCCCCTGTTATAGTTATACCCGCTTCGAAGGCCGCGTCTATCCCTAAATCGAGCACGAGCTTTGGCTTTGGTTTCACCCCTAACGCTGCGAAGGTCGCAATGACAGTCGCGTTCGCCGCCGCGCTACTGCTCGACAGCCCCACTGCTATTGGGAACTCCGATCTTGTCTCAACCCTCGCCCCGTATGCTCGCCTAACCCCGAGATGTTCCAAAACCCTACGGACGCAGATCTCTATCAATTTCGGGCTCTCCTTACCACCCCCGATGACCTTACCCCTTATCCTCTGACCGTTGGTGAGCTCCACCATCGCCTGAACCCTGAGGCCTATGCCAAAAGCGGCACCCTTGCCAGTCGCAATCGCGTTCACGATAGTAGCGGAGGCGCAGGAAGAAGCGATGCCAAGACCCCTGCTCAAACAAGCACCTCAATCACTTGAACTTATCGGGATTTATCTTCCCGGCGCGCAGCATGTTGTCAACCAATACCAGCGCCAACATCGCCTCAGCAACGGGAACTATCCTGGGACATATGTTAGGATCGAACCTTCCCTTCAACCGCATCTCGGTCCCCTTCATCTTGGACATGTCTACAGTGCGTTGTGGTTTTGATATGGAAGGCGTGGGCTTTACTGCAATGCGGGCCACAATCGGCATGCCAATCGATATCCCGCCCAAGATCCCGCCGGCGTTATTAGTCTCCGTGAGGATTTTGCCGCCGCGAACAACTACTTGGTCGTTCACCTCTGACCCCCGACTGCGCGCAAGTTTACATCCACCGCCTATCAGCACGGCTTTCACCGCGCCGATTGACATCTGGGCGTGCGCTATCTCTGCGTCAAGTTTGTCAAATACCGGCTCGCCAAGCCCGGGTGGGACCCCTAGAGCCCTAACCTCGACTATCCCACCTGTGCTGTCGCCCTCTGAACTCGCCCGAAGAATCGCGCGCTTCATGCGCCCTGCAACTTCAGGGTCTGCGCAACGAATCGGGTTCCGCTCAACGTTCTTTCGTATTTTCGCCGGAGATATCTCACGTTCGACAGCTACGCCAGCGGCCTCTACGGTGTGGCCCAAAATTTCAACTCCATGGGACCTTAGCAGCTTCTTTGCGATTGCCCCGGCGGCCACCCTCCCGACGGTCTCCCGAGCTGCCGCCCGACCTCCGCCCCTGTAGTCAACGTGCCCGAACTTGAGCATGTACGCGAGGTCGGCATGACCCGGTCGAGGTTTTGTTTTAATATCTTCATACGGACGCGAGTCCACGTCCTTGTTATGAACTAACATGCATATCGGCGTTCCAATCGTCTTTCCTTTGAAAACCCCCGAAATTATTTCTACACTGTCCATTTCCTTACGCGGAGTAGTCAGAATAGACTGACCTGGGCGCCTTCGATCAAGCTCACGCTGGATGTCGGATTCGCTCAAATCCATCCCAGCCGGTACTCCATCGACCACTACCCCAACCGAAGGGCCGTGACTCTCCCCAAATGTAGTTACCCTAAACAGCTTCCCGAACGTGTTACCGCCCATTCCCACACCAAATGAAATCGTCTACTTTTGAGTATAAATCCTCACTTTAGGTTAATAATTTAAAATCGGGAGCTGCCTGCCCCTACTAGGCGCTGGCATGAACGCAAACATTTCGGGACTCACCCTTGAAGAACGGCTCCCGAAGATTTATGGCGTCTATGAAAGCTCTTCTTGCGGCCATTTCATCTCCCGCCCGAATGGGGGAGAGAATGTCGACTAAGTTGTCGTTACGCATGATGCAGGGCTTCAGAAATCCGTCAGGCGTCAGCCGCAATCGGGTGCAGTTTGCGCAGAACGCCGTGTTGTGCATAGGACGGACGATTTCGACCTCACCACTGGGTAGAAAATACTTCTTTCTGGACTGCATGTAACGACGGGTCCTGACGGAAACGGCCCTTGCTGCGATCCTTCGCTCGATCTCATCCAGACTTGTATAATAGGACTCAAAGTCCTCGCCATTTAGGTCAACCAGTTCTATCAGCTGCAGGACCATGCCCCTCGCATGGGAAAATTCAATCATGGGCTCAACCTCGTGCTCATTGATCCCTGAAAGCAGGACCATGTTTAACTTCACGGGCTTAAGTCCGGCGTCCAGCGCTGCGTCTATCCCGGAAAACACATCCTGAATTGACCCGTTCCCAGTGATATCTGAAAAAGTCCCTTGGCTTAGGGTGTCCAAGCTCACGTTAACCCTGGTCAACCCTGCACGCACTAGATCATGAGCAAATCCGGAGAGCAGGGAGCCATTAGTGGTTATAGATACCTCCCTGATGCCGGGCCTGATTGAAGCCACTACCACATCCACGATATCATCCCTAATGAGCGGCTCACCCCCGGTAAGTTTGACCTTTTCAACCCCGAACTCGGTGGCCAAGCCTATGGCTTCGCCTATCTCCTCAGGTGTCATCCGCCTGGAGCTCTTGGGACATCCCTCACGGTGACAGTACATGCATTTGAAGTTGCAATCTTCTGTGACCGACACCCTGAGCCCCTTCAGGGGGCGCCTAAACCTATCGCGCATGCTTAACCACCTTTATTTCAATCTGTCCATCTTTAACTCCTTTCAATGAGGAAACCATTCCATGGATCGACCCCGAAAAAAACTCCTGAACAAAAGGGTTAAGGGGAATTACCTTGCCATCGACGGTTATCGTCACTCGATCTTTCAGGGCCGGGCAACTGTCCCAGCCCTTTTCACCCGAAACAACTGCCGCGGCCCAACCCCCACAGCTCTCAAGTCCACACCTTCCACAGTTCAGCATGGGAAGATTTGGATATGACTTTTGTTCTACCATGTCCGCGAGCTCCTTCATCTGCCTGAAGTTAAATGTTGGAACGGGCAATCCCTTCGCCCCGACGCAAGCGATGGTGAACTCGTCAAAAAGCTTGAGCGCCTCCTCCCGGGTCTTTGCGACCACTACCCTGGCCAAGCCCTTAAAATTTTTAAATCCCTCGACTATCACGAAATCTAGACCGTAAAGCCTATCCAGCACCTCATTGAGCTCAGCCGACCGCCTCTCTATTTTGGCAATCTCCTTAGGGGCCACTGAGACAACGACCTTGGCCCCTGCCCGAGCGTGCATCCAAGTGTCCTTTCCTTGTCTGTCAATGGTGAAATTCTCCTCTGGTATGTGCTTCACCGTGCCCACGCTGTAACCCCTCTTTGACAGCTCACGGATGATGGCCACGACCACTTTGGTCTTGCCGGCCCTATGAAAGCCAGTTACACTCACAAACCTAATCACGGTAACCCCCCTCGAAGAGTTTCACGTCCACGTCTTCACCCTCGTCTAAAAGCTCACGCTCGAGAGGCACCTCAATGTAACCATCTGCTGTCGAGAGCGATGTCACCGCGCCCGACCCCTTAAAAATTGGCTGGGCCAACACCTGTCCTCCTTTTTTGAACATCCTCACTGGCACAAGCTCCAGCCTGCCTCGCGCCGAAATCACTCTGGTAGAAAGCCTCGCTCGTACAACATTTCGTCTTCCCCTCGGAATTCCTGAAAGCTCATGAAGACGATCAGCAACTAGTTGATCGAACACCATAAGAGCGGAAACGGGATATCCAGGTAGGCCAAAAACTGGTTTATTGTGAACTATGGCCACGTAAGCAGGTTTTCCGGGCTTCATTGCGAGGCCGTGCACTATTACGCCCGGTTTACCCATTTCATTTATGGCCTTAGGTGCGAGGTCCCCGGCGCCGACAGAAGAACCTCCGGATATCAACACGATGTCTGAAATTTTCAATCCCCTAGCAACAAAGTCCCTTATATCGGGGGCGTTGTCCTTTGCGATGCCAAGAAAAACCGGCTCCGCACCACAAGCCCTGACGGCCTCCATCAACGCCGGGCCGTTGACATCGTGAACTTTCCCCATGCTTGGCTTTTCATTTGGCTTCAATAGTTCAGACCCGCTGGAAATTATCGCGACCCGTGGAGCACTTCTTACCCTAATTTTTTTGGCCCCAACCGCCGCCAAGGCTGCAACATCGGCCAACGTGAGCCGTTTGGACCGCGGAACCACAACCTGACCCTTTTTGATGTCGGACCCGCGTTTGATAATGTTCTCACCTGGAGATACTGCCCTGTAGATGATTACGACACCGTCCTTTGTCACGACCTGCTCCGACATCACGACGGCATCTGAACCACGTGGCATCGGCGCGCCCGTCGATATCTCAGCGCAAGCCCCAGTTCCAACCCGTATCCTCGGCCAATTACCTGGCATTACCTTCCCAGCTAGCCCAAGTTCCTTGGGGGATTTTTCTGACGCTCCAAATGTATCGGAGGCCCTGACCGCGTAGCCGTCGTAAGCAGCCCTGTCGAAATGCGGGACATCTATCTTGGATATTACCTCCCCAAGACTCACTCGACCAGCTGCACCTGAAATCGGCAAAATCGTGTCGCCTAATTCAGGTTTCCATTTTTTATCCAGCGCCGCCTTTGCCCATTCTAAGGTAACCACGCGCAAGAATCCGGACATTCTCTCCCTATTATTAAGCAATAAAGGTTATAATTTCCTTTTTGGTTAAGCAATATTGTTTAACCACCTGGTCAGGCATTTTTGACCGCGCCCTTAAAACGAGCGTAAACATTTTCAAACGGCGCGTTGATGGCCGAAAATTTGAATCCTTTTGACGCAGTTCTAGAACATCCATGATCCACATGGAAATCCTTTCGACGCGAAACAAATATTTTTACAGAAAAATTTAATACCACAAATTTTGAATTCTAAATTGCGGGGAAGAAGCCGGCAAGACGGGCTAACCTCCGCCTAAGGGTGCGGGAGAGCCATGGAAAAACTCAGCGCCGCTGGGGGAGGCCGTGGATAAGATGCGTGGAAGTGCGCATCGAAGCGTGGATGCCGGATAAAGATCTTTCGGCGAAAAGCGCGGTAAGGGAAACCGATTCGCGCAGAGTAACTCGGAGATCTATTCCCCGCACCTTTGATTTTTAGCTCCATTCTTAGAGAATTGTCCAACGTGAACGCAGGCGACATCTTCAGGCTTGGAACTCTCCGAATACGTCTTATAGCGCCGGCAGAAGGTTGTTAATTTCCCAATCGCTTACATGTGATCGATAGTCTTCCCACTCCTTCTCCTTCACGTACAGAAAGTGGTTGAAGAGGTGGTCTCCAAGAGCTTCTCGTATAAGCTCGCTCTTTCGCGTATAGTTAAGAGCCTCACCCAAGTTCTCAGGCAAAGATTCTATCCCCAGGACCTCCCGTTCCTCTGCGCCCATGTGGTATATGTCCTTCTCAACTGGCTCCGGAGGCTCTATCTTATCCTCAATTCCCTTCAACCCAGAAGCGAGCATCACCGTGAACTGGAGGTACGGGTTGCCCGCTGGGTCTGGGTTGCGCAGCTCAATTCTGGTATGGGATTCCCTCCCTGCCGGGACGCGGATGTAAGCGCTCCGGTTCCTATTTGCCCAAGAAACATAAACAGGGGCCTCGTACCCCGGAACCAGCCTTTTGTAGGAGTTCACCGATGATGCCAAAATGGCGCAATTTTCCTTGGCGTACTTAAGGAGTCCGCCTATGAAGTACAGCGCATTCTTGCTGATCTTGTAGGGCCCCTTCGAGTCGTGGAAGATGTTCTTTCCATCCAAGGTAGTAAGTGACTGGTGAACATGCATTCCCGATCCAGTTATGCCGTGAATTGGCTTGGGCATAAAAGTCGCATAGAGCCCATGTCGATAAGCTATTGTCTTTGTCACATACTTCATCATGGCGACTCGGTCAGCCGACGCCATGGCGTTTGTGTACTCAAGGTCAATCTCATGCTGTCCTGGAGCGACCTCGTGATGCGAAGCCTCGACAATGAACCCCATCGCGTTTAAGTGGTTGACTATCTCCTTGCGAACGGTGTCCCCTCGATCTCGCATTAGGTCGAAATACCCGCCCTGGTCGGAGGGCTTTGTAGTCGAATCGCCTTTTTCATCGAGCATAAGTAGGAAAAATTCGTATTCCGGAGCGGTATTAAATATCCATCCCTTCTTCTTCACCTTGTCCAGCATCCGTCTGAGGGCGGCACGGGGGTCTCCCTCAAAGGGATTCCCCTCATGGTCGAAGACATCGCAGACTATCCGGGCGGTTACCAGATCGTCCTGCAGCCAGGGGATTACCACAAACGTGTCCAAGTCCGGCTTAAGCCGCATATCCGATTCCTCTATGGTGGCGTAACCCAGCACCGATGAACCGTCGAAGAAAACTCCTTCGTTCAAGGCCTTCTCAAACTTGGCTGCCGGTATTGTGACGTTTTTCACAGTACCCAAAATATCGGTAAACTGCATCTGTATGAACTTTATTCCCTCTTTTTTTACCGCCTGCAAAATTTCCTGTTTGGGCATGCACAAACCAAAGCCCTATCCTCCTCTGCAGTATTTAAAAATGATGATGGTATGCTGTGTAGAATATAGTTAGACTCTACGCCTATGCCGCGTTCTCAGTTGTGATAACCCTGCCACCATAGAGCTCGTTTAAAGTTACCCTCAGGCTATTGTCGTAAGTATAAACCTCGAAAGAGAAGCGCTCCGCAGCGTAATTATCGTTGAGTTCATTTTCGAATGCTTGGATATCCGAAACGGTCTTGGCTTGATTATAGATACGTAGGGCCAAGTTCAGCATTCTGCCATAACGTGGCACGATTCCCGCATCCAGCTTGACCCCATAAGCCCTTTCCCCCATGACGTGCTTGAAAAAAGCGTTCAGGTATCCATAGGCGTGAAGGCTGCCATCCGGAAGCCACTCTGCCTTAAGCGAGTTTTCGTCGCTCAAAGGTACATATATAACCTCAAAATTGGAATACGACCAACCTGCCTCGATCCGCTGATTGAGATAAGTGCGCGTGAGGTACTCTACGTTTGACTTATTCCCCCCACCTTTGCCAGCCTCAAAAATCGCGGCTGCAATTGCCGTCTCTAGCGAATCGTTGAGCTCCGCCTCAACTGAAGCCGCAACCGCCTTGGTTGTATCCACGGCCATGCGTTGTTGAAAAGTGCTAAGCTGGCGCGCGTATCCTGATTCGAACGTATTAAGGGCAACTACGCCTGAGAGTATCACAAATATTGTGAATATAGCCAACGTCGCTGCCGAACCATGCTGCTCGCCCCTCAAATTTTTCACCTCAGTATTTGAAAATCGTGACCTCCGCGCTCACCTGTGCCACCCGATTTTCCCCTGCATCTGCGATTATGAGGGTAACCTTACCAGCGAAGTTAAACTTCGCAGAATTCTCAGACACTCCAGCATCACCCGGGTATACTTGTTCCCATAACGAATTCTCATATGAAAGTTGCACCATGACTGCATAACCCGGCGGACGAAGGTACGAAATGGCGTCCTCGATCTGATCGCGTAAATAATTCCCGGGGACTACCTGGGGGGTCACGCGTATCAGGTTTTCCGCAACTCCACCAAAGTAAGTGAGAGAATAATTCTCAACCTGAGAGAGTTCGAGCGTTCTGTAGAGGTATTCAGTTTTAAGCTGTAGCTGTCTATTTGCGGCTGAACTTATGGTGTCAAACCTATATCCATGCAGAAGCACTCCTGCAAATATGACTATCAAAAACATGAAAGCTATCGCTAGCACATCGCTGACTCCTCTATCATCACCTCCGACTTTACTAAAGTTCAGGCTCGCCAAACTTTAACCTCCAAATTTGCATACACGATGCGCCCATTTTCGTAGAGCGCGACTGGTAAAGTGAGGACGCTTACGGCTCTACCATCCAGAGGCGTTGATCCAAACGGCCCCAGCATGCGTTCGGCAAAAGTTTTATAATATAACTTTAACTGGAACTCGAAGTTCTCTCCTCCAACTTCAATTCTATTATCTAGCGTGAATATTTTATCTAAATCCACGACGTACTCCTTTAAACGGCCGCCCTCCTCACGTGCCAGTTTATCAATGACCAGATTATTGGTTATGCTCGATGCCGTGTCGACAAGACCAGCAGTTGAGAGCGTTAGCTGATATTGATTATAAGCTGAAACAAGCAGCGCTATAAAAATAACTATCAACAGGATGGCCAGCACCGATTTGAATATCCTGATTAAATCCGTGTTACCACCAGCCTGCCATTACGGATTGTTATAGAAAGATTATGAGTCCCAGGACCTAAATCTGGAGAGCCATCCTCAAACCTAAATGCGAAACCCCCCTCCGGTATCATGTAACTATCCACCGAAATTTTATTATCCACAAACCTTATTTGGTAGTTACTAGGGATGCTAATTTCCACGTTCTGCGTGTTTCCGGTAGCTATTACCGTTCCACATGCGTTAGAAACTCTCAGCGCGGATTCCCTGGCCGATCTCTCGTCGAGTGCTGCCATCATGCTTACGACGCCCAATATCCCAATTGTGATAGCAAATACGCTGATAATAACTAGTCCGAGCGTTCGCAGAGCTGGCATTTAAATTACGCCACCGTTAGACTAAAGGTAGCAGTCTGTTCAACCTGATCAGCTCCGGTCGCCTTTACAGTTATAGTTGTTGTGCCTAGTGTTGCTGTTGAACCCACATTAATTGTCATAGTAGATCCAAAGGTTGGCATCCCACTAGATGGCGAGAAGCTCACTGTCACATTCGCAGGTACCCCTGCAGCTGTGAGCGTCACTGCTTTGTCATACGTACCATATCGCATTACCGACACACTTACGTTTAGACTATTATCCCTCGAAACGGTAGCACTGGGAGGAGTTAAGCTGACACTGAAAGAAAGAAGTGAAGTTGTTCCTGAACCTGCCCAAGTGTAAACGCCGTAAGCAATTCCCAGACCTATCACAAGCAGCAGTACTCCGGCAAACATTTTCAAGGCGAGCGGTTCTACGCCCTTTTGATCAAGCCCTTTCGTTTAACCACCTCCTCCTGTTATTATCGTAAGCAAGAAGCTCGTGGCGGTAAATATAGTTGCCGACACTATGACAGACCTTGCTACCGATGACCAAAACTCAACTCTGTCATCACCTGCTTTTATCTTGGCTATATAACGCGCTATTATTGCCCCCAACACGACTGCCGTGAGACCCATCACGAGCCTTAGCAGCGCCAGTTCCATGTAACTCATAGTTCCCAACAAGAATGGCACGCCCTTGACTCCTGCTATCTCAGCCTGCGCGGCAATAGTAAATTTCATGCCTGTCATAAAGTCCATTACCCAAACCGACATGGCACAAACGACGGGAATCAAGACCGCCGCGACCAACCACAGGTTCCCCATCGCCTCGTCAATCCTCTCTCGGAAACGACGCTCCACCCTATTTAATGTCCGAAGGAACTCTGCCGCCATCATGCACGCTCTGCCGGCTGCGGCCTCGCTATCTCGACGAATGCGGGATATTATCTCAAGAAAGCTCCTTATCATCGGGTTGAAAATTTGCTTTCCTCTTCTCTCGAACAGAGCTTCATGTAAGCTCAAGCCATATCGTCCCATATTGATGCTGGTTTCCCTGAGTTGCTCCGACAGAGGGGATCCACCCATTAACTCAGCTGCCTCGCTCATCGCCTGCGCCATCGGCTTGCCATCCAGCATTCGCGACCCCATGGTGTTTAAGGCATTCCCCCAATCGATTAATTTTCGACGTTCTTCCTCTCGAAAATTCTTCCTCTCCTTTGTGAATAGATAGGCGTAAAATGCGACCGAGGCGGATATTGCCCATACAAGCCAAAAGGTCGAAAAGTTCAGCGTGATAACGCCAATTGGGCCCGATGTAAACCCAAACAGGTAGAGCACACCTGGCCAAGCGATGGCCGCGAAAATCAAGGATGGAGGAAGCCACCATGGGAACTTTTTACCAAATAACTTTACCTTGCCCGGAGGAGGTAGGCGTGGGTCATCATCAGATACATTTGGCAGCTGTATGGTAACCGGACGCCGCCCTCCCATATACTGTGTAAAAGCTAAAAATGCCACGATCAAGCCCATTGCTATCATGGTGAAAAACGTCAAGTCCACAAACTTAACCCCAATCACCCCAAAAATAGGAGACAACCCCACGACGCTTATTATGGCGAGGGAGCTGAAGGTCAAGAAGGTCAAAGTGGGCATTACAAGCCCGTTCAAACGAGTTGTGAGCTGCTCTTCAGCGCCCTCCAACACTCTATCGGGAGCCTTTGTCACATCAGCCAGTCGAGCGCCCTCCTCTTTAGTACCAGTTGACCTCAGGAGATCGAAGATGGCTTGGCGAGTATTGTCGTCTATTTCTCCCCACTCGTTCGCGATTACGGTCAACAAGTGCCGCACGGTCTCGTACCGCCTTCGCTCGTCAAGCTCAAGCAAACCCTTTTGGAGATCCTCAGCTAAACGTCCCTCGCTTACATCGGCTGCTTGAATCGCCGCCCCTCGAATATCAGGCCTGTGATACAGCGAAAAACTGAGAAGCATTATCGTACCTATGGCCTTTCCCTGTGCATTTATCCTGCGCGCCGCAGCAGCTGATGACGGATACATCTGGAAAGCCGTCATCAAAAACAAGCCTATGAGTAAGCCTATTATAGGGAAGTAAATGGGCTCAAAAAGGTTCCCACTGTTTAAGCCTAACACAATCCAAATGAGCAGGCTGAGCAACCCAGGCAGAAGTATAGCCAGGATCATACCAGCCGCCCAATCGCCGGGTTTGATCATTAGCTTAGCCTCCCTCATATTCCGGAGCGTCTTCTCCGACAATTTCGTGTTCTTGGTGAGTTTCCCTAGAACTTTTCCAGCGGCAGAGCAAAATTTTTCATAAATGTTCCTCTTTCTCGGTCTGATGATATGCTGCAGCGCGTCGCGGACATCGCTGGGCACTGGAAATTTCTCAGGGAGTGGCTTCAAATCTTCTTCAACCATGCACGCCACTCCCCCAAGACCTTCCTGTAATCAGGGGCATTTTGCTTAAGTATGTAAAAGTAAGCGTTGCAGGCCCTGTTTATGAACGGCAGCTCAAGATAGCTGACATCCCCAGTTTTTTTTGCCAGCATCATTATATCGGACTTCATCCGAGCCTCGGTCAGTATAGATTCCAGGAGTTCTTCCTCACCTATAGCAAGCCTCCTGCAAATTTGTGGTATCAAGTGGCTGCCTCCGCGTCTAGGTGGTAAAAACTCAAGTTTTTTTGTGGCTTCTTGGACATCCACCTTCGATAGATCTGCCGAGTTCAACTTATTGAGCAACTGCTTTTTCCCGCGCAATAAATTCAACTGCACCAGCTTGTCCTGTCTGCGGTCATCGACGAAGATCTCAGAGTACCTTGGCTCCTCTTGCCAGTCCTTTAGAACCTCGGCGACCTCTACTATCCTCCTGATTGTGCCGCCAGGCGTGGAGAAGCGCGCGGTGCTCACTACGAAATCTATATACTTGTATGCGGCCTCGTGCAATCCCATTATGTGGACGATCAGGTCGAACATCTCCCGCTTACTCCGGGCGTGGAAACTAGCAACGACGGGCTGGGAACCTTGCCTCGCGGCCGCGCCCAGGGCCGCCCTAACAGCCTCTGCAGCTCGGATCTCCGTTATCAGCCAATAACTAGCCCCTCCCCTCAGGAAAGCGTTCACTTGTTGTTCCAGATGCTCGGGATCTGCCACCCTCACATTGGCAAGCTTGTAACCATAAGAGACAAAATCCTCGATGTGCAACTCCTCGGTATCCTGAAACGCGATGATGCGGTTCTGGGGGCCTATCTCGGGTATGTATGTTTCAACCTGTGAAGTCTTCGCGGTGCCCATCTCACCTATCACGAATGCGCTCGACCCAAGACGAAGCAAATTGCCAAGAAAAGAGCTAGCCAAGGGCGTAAGTGTTCCGCGGGACAAAAATAGAGGCTGCGTCCAAGGCTTCGAACGACGCTTACGGACGGCTATCTCTACACTACGAGCCCATATGGCTGGGTATCGGCTCAAAAACAGACGCATCCCAAGATCAGGTATCTCAGCGTCCAACTGCGGGCGTACCTCGTCAAATGATGTTCCCAACCTGGAAGCCAACGTCTCGCCCAATCCCAACAGGGCCGGCGTGGTCCAGTATATTCCAGTCTCAAGCTTGCCCCAGCGCTCGTGTTCTAAGGATATGGGCTGGAGTTCCGGTGGAGCTGGCACAAATATGTCGGTGAGTTGATCATCGTGGCTAAGCGGCTCAAGCACTCTATAGGTAAGCCAGCTGGCCATAAGCTCAGCCAGATTATGGATCTCAATAGTTGAAACTTGTTTCCCCTTCTCACGCAGAATGTGAAGAAGCGTGTTATACCATTCCTCCGCGAAAGAGAAGGCTCTAGATGAATAGGCAAATCTGGCGTGGCCGGGTGCCTCTTCGATCTTCATCCGAAATGCCGCATCGAGAAGTGCAAGCTGCTCTTCGGGTAATTTATTCTCAGGCAAATTCAACTCGTAGAAAGGCACGGGGTTGTCGTGCTGCTCATATATTTTGACTTTTCCCCTATTATCTGAAAGTTCATAGCTATCAATAAGACGTGCCTGACGTGGAGGGGGATGCCAGACACCCTCGATGAAGAAGGGCTTGGTGCGAGATATGAATACATCGTCATAATTTTTGGGTGAAAGTCGCTTTATGACTGCCACACCCTTCAGGGTGGACTTTATCGAATCAACTAGCTTGACAAAGTTACTATCGGTGCATTTTTTACACTCACCGCGTAGTCTTTTCCTAGCCTCAACTACGACTTTTTCTAGTGGACCAAGCTCGTGAGGGTTTGCTATGATTTTGTCTATGGCTTCCATGACGATCGATATGCGTTCATCTATACATTTTTTGCAATCCCTCTTATCCTCACCCCCATAGAGGGTACGATCCAGCGCAAGTTGTTGGCTCATTGCGATGGCCCTTGCAAGCTTGGACAGCTCTTTGGAACAGTAGGTTTTTACGACAGGGTTTATAAGCGAAACCTGGTCCAACTCCCCCTCGGTAAGGAGCTTACCTATTACGCAGGAACGGCACTTGGGATCATTAAGGGTACAGGGCACGTCACACCCGTGGCAATCGAATTCTGCCACACGGAGGGGTCCAGAATCCTTAATCTCGATGGTAGGACACGGCATGCTAACCAAAATTAATCTTGTGCGGGTAAAATAAAGCTACGCGTTAAGCTTACTATGGGCTATGATTATTATGATGTAAGGGCTGACAACCTATACGGGGAGGTAATCGCGAAAGTTATGGATTTTATTATTTTTTTCTGATTAGAGACATTTGTAGAATGAGACACGAAAGGCATTTTGGTATTAAGAAAAATTGTTTTTGGTTGGAATGCATATGGACCTACGCGAGGCCCTGACAGGACACCTGTCGGATGAAGAACTAAAACTGCTCCGAGCTTTTGATATAGTCGGGGATATAGCTGTCGTAAAGCTACCCGAGGGACTGCTTCCCAAGAAGAACTTGATTGGTCAAGCGTTAATGAGGGTTCACACCAACGTGAGGACCGTCCTAAACCAGACCTCTCCAGTAATGGGAGAATTCCGAACCCGCGAGCTTGAGGTAATTGCGGGCGAACCAAAAACTGAAACTCTATACAGAGAGTCAGGCTGCAGTTTCGCTCTTGACCTATCCAAAACTTATTTTTCACCGAGGCTCTCTACAGAGCGCCTACGAGTGGCCAAACAGGTCAGACCTGGGGAAGCTGTTATGAACATGTTTGCGGGCGTCGGCACCTTCTCGATTGTGATAGCAAAGCATAGCAGAGCGGCAGTTGTGTACTCGATAGACAAAAACCCTGCGGCTTTTGATTACATGCAAAACAACATACGAATAAACAAGGTGGGGGACCGCGTATCTGCACTGCTTGGGGACGCCAGAGATGTGACCGAGAGAATGCTCGCTGGAAAAGCGGATCGTGTTCTCATGCCTTTGCCCGAACTTGCCCGTAATTTCTTCGATGTAGCCATAGTCGCGCTAAAACCGTCCGGTGGTATCATTCATTTATTTGATTTCGGGAATGAACCGGACATTTTTGGCCCATCACTAAAATTCGCTAGTTCAGCCGCGAACCAAAAAGGATTCGAGCTCAGACTTTTGGAAGCTAGGAAGGTACGCTCGTATGCCACTCGATGTTACCACATAGTGTTAGATCTTGACCTAAGAAAGTAGAGTTAAATGCAGGATGTAAAAAACCGCCAGCCGAGGGGGTTAAATATCCATTGTAATTAGTAAAAGCGATTTAGGTTTTAAAATAAAAGTCGAAACTTAAGAATAATCATTTTTAATGTTGAAGCTCGAAAAAGCATTGCTACATCAGAAAAATTCATTTTCTCTTGATAGATTTGGCTCTGCCAGATTTTTTCCGCAGCCATCTGTTCCGAATCCTCTCGGCGATTTTTCCATCCTCCACTACAAGAGTACCACGATACCCACAATTCTGACAATCGTAGACGGACCATAGTTGGGGAAGTCCTGACGCCCACTTGAGCCTTGACGAGCCACAGCGAGGACAATGCCTGAGAGCCACTTGGAACTTCAAAAATCTCAGCTCAAAAGCTGAATCATATCTCGATAAGCTTTGCGTCAACTTTTCCATTATCGCCTATGATTACCTCAGCCGCAAAGCCTTTTGTTATCGGACCGGGGTTGATCATCAAAGTCCGACCCAACTGGTCGATGCCACGGGCCTCGTGTACGTGACCACATAGGAAAACTGGAGGCTGTTTTTGTTCGATGTATTGTCGAATGCTCTTGCTCCCCACATGGGTGCCCTCTTTTATCTGGTCAAGTTTTGTCCCAAATGCTGGGGCATGTGTCACAAGCACCCATTTTTCAGCAGTATCACAAGAAGCTGCGGCAAGTTCTTCTTGGATCTCCACTTCGTTAAGCTCAAACGGCGTGTTAAAAGGCGTAAAGTTCGACCCGCCGAGTCCAACGAATGAAACGTCACCTAACTTCTCACACCTACCGTGGAGATTCATGTTATATTTGTCGAGCACTTGAAGAACCGACTTTGGGTCACAGTTGCCAGGTACAGAAAAAGACGGGACACCAGATCTCTTAGCCAACTCGAGAATGCTATCAGCCACCTCAGGAGGACCAAAATTTGTCAGGTCGCCCAGCAACACGAGACAATCGTAGCCCTTAGTAATAAACTTTGAAAGATTGCTTTCGGCGCCTGAGTGGCCATGGAAATCTGCTACGACCAGAATTTTCAACGATTCACCGAGCTTATGGGGATATTTATTTGTTAAAAGTTTTTGGGTTATAGAACATTGATAAATCCGTGCTGAATTATTAAAACGATTCCAAAATGTGTTAGACGGGCTTATGGAACCTCAACAAACTTTTTGAACAAGCAAAAATGTAAAAAAAGGTCCGGCAATTTAAAATATCAAGCCTAATCATGGAATTTTTCCTATATAACAGCCAAAAGAACCATTTTATTCATTAAGAAAATAATAAGCCCTAATTTTATAAAAAAAGACACATATTGCCTTTTTTTCCTTTTCATGTAAAACCTTATATTATTTGAAGTTAAATAAACGTGTTTTTGGTGATAGACATGGCAGCTCAGAAGAAAAAAGTAACAGAAATTTTAAATTCGGTTAAGTCTAAAGGCAGGAGGGAGCTTTCAGAACTCGAATCCAAGCAGGTGCTCGCCGCTTGGGATATACCTGTAAACCGCACATATCTCGCGAAGGACACTGAAGAAGCTATTAAAGCCGCAAGGGAAATCCACTATCCGGTAGTTTTAAAGATAGCCTCTCCTGATATACTTCACAAAAGTGACGCAAGGGGCGTTATTGTTGGGATAAGCTCCGAAATTGAATTGCAGCAGGCCTTTGATAAGATAATCAACAACGCCCGAGAATACAAACCAGACGCTAAGATCCTTGGTGTCAACATCCAAGAGTACCTCCCACCCGCGCGCGAAGTCATTGTCGGCGCACTGCAGGATCAATCTTTCGGGGCAACTGTTATGTTCGGGTTAGGAGGAGTGTGGGTAGAAGTGCTAAAAGACATAAGTTTTAGACTCGCGCCTCTAAGCCTTGAAGACGCTAAGGAGATGATACAGGAAATCAAAGGTTATCCAGTCCTGGCTGGAATAAGGGGCGCTCCTCCCGCCGATATAGAAGCGACAGCGGGCCTTATTCAGAAAGTCGGTCAACTTGCCTATGAATTTCCGGAAATAGCGGAGCTCGACATAAACCCTGTATTTGTGTTCGATGCGGGGAAGGGCGTAATTTCCGCCGACGCCAGGATAGTCCTTGGAGAGGGCAAGTGATGTCTTCCGAGCTAAGGGCGCTTTTAGAGCCCAAGTCCATAGTTTTAATTGGAGCTTCCGGATTAGAAGGCGATGATAAAATTTATTCAGAGCTTTTCCTATTATTGATAAAGAACCTTTCTAATTTTAGAGGCAAAATCAATATCGTCGATCTTAGCGGGAAACTTGAAAAAAGCGAGAAGAGGTTAGACAGGATCCCAAAGGAAAGGGATTTGGCAGTGGTTTTGTTGCCGGATAAACTAATCACCAAGAACCTCCAAAAGCTGACCACTAAAAATATCAGAGCCATCGTGCTAATCGGAAGAGGTATCAAAAAAGAAAATCGTGAAAAAATATTGAAAATATTCGAAGGGAAAAAACTTACCCTAGTCGGCCCCGATTCCATTGGAGTAATTAACACTTCAAATGGATTGATAGCGGTAACTGAACGCGACCAAGTTTTTAGGGGTCGCATCGCTGTCGTTTCTCAAGACCACTCAGTTGCTTGCACAATACTGGATTTAGCCAAGCAAAGGGGGATCAGCAAATTCCTAAGTGTTGATGCTGGAGCCGGAATTGAGGAGAGCAACATTTTGAATTTCCTGTCAAGGGATAATGAGACAAGGGCCATCTGCGTTTACGTCGAGAAAGTAAGGAATGGCAGAAAGATTCTTGAGGTGATAAAAGGGGTTACGAGGGATAAGCCAGTGATAATTTTGAAGGGCCGTGCAGATTCTCCGGGGATATTCGGCGCTGCGCTCAAACAGGCTGGGGCGATTCAGGCCGATGGCATCCATGAGATGTTGAACGTTGCGGATGGACTCGCAAAACAACCTCCCATGCGTGGAAGCCGTGTGGCGGTTATCACAAACTTCCTCGGCCAAGCTAGACTCCTAGAAAGGTACATCTTGGAGGAGAAATTGACGGTTGCACGTCCCTCCGAGGACTCCATTGAAAAAATAAATAAAAAGTACCCTGGTGTGATAGAGGATAGCTTCATTGCACTTGGTGCCTCGGCAAAGGCTGATACCTACAAACTCATGGTAGAAACTTTGATTTCGGATGAAAACGTGGACGGAATAATAGCTATAATCTCAAACAAAACCACACCATTCGAACTGACCGACCTCCAAAAAATCGCGGACGTTGCTAAAAATTCAAAAAAGCCGTTAATCGGCGCGATTACCCGCATGGATGACTACATTGCAGCCAATGATATCGCGACAAAAACCGAGCTGCCTATTTACAATCGATTAGATGAAGCTACGAGAGTACTAAAGATGCTAAGGATTAGGGGAGAACAATTGGAGAAGATCTCTAAAAGTGGGGTTTAAATAAAAAATGTTATCTGGGTAAAAATTGGCCGTAACCTGATGCCCCGAAAATTTCCCCTTCTTCCGCGAGTACACGGCCACGCAATATGGTCATCACCGGCACGCCCCTCACTTTCATGCCCTCGTATGGCGTCCAGCCGACCTTGTAGTGAAGTTTTTCCGCCGATATCGTGACTTCTCTCTTCAGGTCCAACATTACTAGGTCGGCGTCAGAACCCTCTTGTATGACTCCTTTTCGGGGATACAGACCAAATATTCGCGCGGGCATCGCACACAAAGAGTCCACCATCCTCTCCATCGTTATCCTACCATTTCCAACTCCCTCGCTCAGTATTATTGGTAAAAGCGTTTCTACCCCGGGAACTCCCGATGGTGCCTTCCATATATCCTTCCAACCGGCATCCTTCTCCTCCTTTAAGCCGGGGGCGTGATCTGTTGCGACGATGTCTATTATTTTTTTACTGACGGCTCTCCATAGCGAAGCACGATCCCTGCTTGTCTTAAGCGGGGGATTGACCTTAAGGTAAGGCCCCAGTCGAGGGATATCTTCTCTTGTAAAGACTAAGGAATGAGTGGAGGTTTCAGCGGTCAGGGGAGCACCGAGTTTCTTAGCATTTTTTATGACCTCGCAACCCCCATCTGTTGTGATATGGGCCAAGTGAACACTACATCCAGTTTGCTTGGCCAGTTCCGCAATTTTTTCTGTAGCTCTCTCCTCCGCCTCATTGGGGCGCGAGTCTGCATGGGCCAACACGTCTTTCCTACGTTCATTTTGAACTTGCTTGAATTTCTTGACTAGAATCTGCTCATCCTCAGCATGAACGAAGGTTACGCCGCCCGCAGCCTTGACGGACAACATCAGCTCCTTTATTTCACTGTATTCCATAAGGTAGGGGGCGCACGTGAAAGCCTTGAAGGACTTTACTCCTAAGGAACTTACCTCCGGAACATTCTTTATCAACTCAGGGGTCATGTTACCAGCATGCCATGAGAAGTCTATGACGCTGTCTCTTTGACCAGCGTTTATTACTTCCCTTATGCTAGAACGAGAGAGAACCGGTGTGTCGAGAGGCATGATTATGACAGTGGTGACTCCTCCGGCCGCGGCTGCCGAACTGCCGCTGGCATAGTCCTCCCGCTTTGCGAAATTTTTGTCGTAAAAGTGTACATGGGCATCGATGACACCTGGAATTATCAACTTTTCATGGGCGTCTATCTCACGTTCGCCCATTGGGAGCCCGCTCACAGCTATTCTGCTTATGCGACCATCTTCCACAGATAGCTCCCCACGAACCACGCCTTCAGGTAAAATGAATTTACCATTTCTTATGACGAGTTCCGTCAAATACATCACCAATCCGGCTACTATTTTGATACAGCCGCGGCGGCTGCTTTGATGTCCTCTTTGCTCAAGGTCTTGACCCCGCGACGCTCAGCGAGTTTAATTGCCCCCTTAGAGACCATAAGAGCATATTCCTCGAGCAAAACTCCGAGCTCGATGGCCGCATCGCGTGACACACGAAGTTTACCAGATTTTTTTATTACCCTAACCATAGTCGCGACCAAAAATTCTGACATCCTTCACCATAAATCAAGTGACAGCAGGATTTATTTAATTTTGCCCATGCTAAAGTTTAAATTCAACCATGCAATCCCAAATATGGCAAAAGTATGTCCGAGTTATTGATAAAAAACGGTTTGATAGTAACAATGGATAAGGACCGCCGAATTATCCCCGAAGGTTCTGTAGAGGTTGAGGACGGTCGCATCGTCTCCGTAAAGCGGGAATCGGCGAGTAGGGGTAAGCATGAAGAAGTAATCGACGCCCGCGGAAAAATTGTGATGCCGGGTCTAATTTGTTCACACACCCACCTTTCCAACATACTACTTTGCGGGGCGCCGCTAAAGGTGGAACCCCCCAGTAACATCATCCAGAATCTGCAGCGAATAAGGTGGCCTCTGGAAGAAGCCCTGACAAAGGAAGATGCGTACGCGAGCGCCCTGATGGCCTGCCTGGAATTCATAAAAACAGGAACTACCCTTTTTGCAGATACCTTTTCTGGCCCCAACGCCATATCAGGGGTCTTGGACAAGATTGCCGCTGCTGTAGAGCAGTCCGGGATGCGCGGAATAATAGCTTACGAGGCAACAGAACGCCATACGCATGCAGGGGGTGCAAGGGGCGTTAGGGAGAGCGAGCGCTTCATCTTGAAAGCCAAGAAGGAGCGTATGCACCGTGTACATGGGATGTTCAGTGCCCACGCCTCGTTCACCGTCTCTGATGAACTTTTCACATACATCAGGGAACTTGCCAGTCGATATAAAGTCCCACTGACGATTCACGCTTCAGAGGGATTGGTCGATCTCTCCCACAACTACGAGAAATTCGGCAAGAGAACTATAGAGCGCATAAGGGATTCTGAGCTGCTAGGGCCAGATGTGGTTCTGGCCGACTGTGTACGCGTAAACGATGACGAGCTAGCCATAATCAAAAAAACTGGGGCTAAGGTTGCCCACAACCCCATGAGCAACATGCTAAACGCAGTCGGGGTGGCTCCCGTGACAAAGATGATCTCGATGGGAATACCTGTTGGCTTGGGCAACGATGGTTACATATTTGACGGTTTTGAAAACCTCCGTGCGGCTTTTCTTCTACAAAAGGCCTCCCTTGAGGACCCTCGCGCGTTATCCCCGATGGAAGCAATAGAGATGACCACCATCCGCGGGGCAGAGTTATACGGCCTAGATAGAGAGCTGGGTTCGATTGAGCTTGGAAAAAGAGCAGATGTTATAATCATCGACCCGAAACGTGCACCCACGCCGGTGCGCCCTGAGAGCGCAATCGGACATCTCGTCAACACGATATGTGGTAATGATGTAGAAACTGTAATAACAGGTGGGAACCTACTTATGAGGGACAGAAAAATGCTGTCAATGGATGAGGAAGAGGCGATAAATCTGTCAAGAAAATCTGCTGAAAAACTCTGGCACAAACTTGGAGCGATAAAAAGATAGGTGACATTATGGTGGATCTCTCGGTAGAAATTTGTGGGCTAAAATTCAAGAATCCAATAATGCCTGCAGCTGGGCCGACTGTCAGAAACGCTGAAAGCATGCTAAAGGCCGCAGAAGGTGGAGCCGGAGGACTAGTCGCAAAAACCGTAAGCGTCAAGCCAGCTCAGGTTCCCAGACCCTGTATAGTGAAGATTAAAGACAGTATGTTGAACGCCGAACTCTGGAGCGACTTACCACTTGAGCAATGGCTTCGCTACGAGTATGTGAAGGCGAAAAAGGCGGGACTGCCGTTGATAGCGAGCGTGGGCTACAAAGCCGATGAAATTCGAGAGGTCGCGCCGAAGGTAAAAGCGGCCGGAGTTGATGCCCTTGAACTTGCGACGGGTCACCTCGGAAGGGACTTGGAAATGGTGACCGAAGCAACGAAGGCGGCGAAAGAGGTCGTCGATATCCCCGTGTTCGTGAAGCTCAGCCCGGACGCGTTCGACTTGGTCCAGTTTGCGCAGGCGGTGGAAGGGGCGGGGGCGGATGGAATAGTGGCGATAGACGCGGTGGGGCCGGGCCTAGCAATCGACATAGAAAACACGAGACCCATGCTGGGAAGCGTCTCTGGCTACGGTTGGCTTTCGGGCCCAGCCATCAAACCGCTCGCAATTCGATGCGTGGCCGACATCTGTCGTGCGGTGAAGATACCAGTCATCGGGTCTGGTGGCATCAGTAATGGGCGAGATGTCGTTGAATTCATCATGGCCGGGGCCTCAGCGGTGCAACTCTCAACTGCAGCTATAGTTAGAGGGCACAAAATCTACGGGCTCATGGCAAATGAAATGGCCAAGTTTATGCAGGCTAAGGGCTACAACTCAATTGCGGATTTAAAGGGGGTTTCGCTCCGCCACCTGCCAGAACAGCCCTTTACTATTACCAAACCACTGGAGATCGTAGCTTCTAGATGCACGGGCTGCGGGCTCTGCGAGAAGTACTGCGTTTACGAGGCGGCCAAAGTGTGGGGAAAAACTGCACGGATCGATCCAGTTAAGTGCTATAGGTGTGGTATATGTGTCTCCGTTTGCCCTACGAGGGCGGTGCGGTTCTAAAGGCCTATAAACGTTTCCAAAGCTCCGAAGCCAATTTGGATGACCCCTCGGCGATCGATTTCTCATCTAAACCCAACAGCTTCTTATTCCGCATCAAAATTTTTCCATTGCATATCGTAGTGTCCACCGTTGCGCCTACCAAACCGAACAGCAAGTGACCCAAGAAGTTGTTCCCATCCATAGGTGTCGGGGGCATGTAATCAATCGTTATCACGTCAGCTAGGGCACCCTTGGCGATCTCACCCACGTTCCACCCAGCAACTCTCTTCACAATTTTAGGATTGTTGTTTAGTAGCATCGTGCAAGCCTCCACGAACCCTACCCGTGGGTCCTTTTTCACATGGCGTTGTATAAGGTAGGCAACTCTAGCCTGGGCGATCATGTCTGAACTCATCGCGTCGGTGCCCAAACCTACATTAATCCCCTTCTCCATCATCTTGAGCACATCGGCGCAGCCCACGGCGTTATTCATGTTTGACTCCGGATTTTGCACCACGTTGGTCCCAGAGGCCTTCAGAATATCCATCTCCTTTTCATCGACATTGACGCAGTGGGCGGCTATGGACTTTTCTCCAAGGGCATCGTGTGATTTCAACCTCTCGATGACCCTTAATCCGTATTCCTTCAAGTTTGCTTCCTCGTCGGACTTGTCCTCAGCGCAATGAACATGGATGCCGACGTCATACTCTTTAGCCAGCTTGACCGACTTGTCCAATGTATCATCATTTACCGTGAACAAGGCATGCAGGCCTACCAGGCCACGCACAAGATCCGAGGGTTTTGACTTTAGCGAGGAGAGAAAGTCCTTGTTTTCCTCAACGCCCTCTTTCCCCTTAT
>CAYUMT010000009.1:0-31122 GCA_964446015.1 Hadarchaeota archaeon (SeqCode) | reverse complement strand
AAATAGTGGAAAGTTATTATAACCCATAAACTCACCTAATTGTGATATCGATGTATGGCTTCACTGGTACTATAGTCGGAGTTAGGTGTAAGGACGGCATAGCGCTTGCCTCTGATACAAAGGGGACCGCCTATTACTTTGTGATCAGCAAAAGGGTGCAGAAGGTTTTTAAATTGGAGGAGAGGATAGGAGCAGCCGTATCTGGAAGCTCGGGAGACGTCCAGAGCTTCGTGGGCACGCTCAAGGCGGAGGCAAACCTCTATCGGCTGAACCATGGACACCAGATATCGACCAAGGGTCTAGTTCAGGTGGCCTCCAACCTCCTGTTCAGCCGCAGGATGTTCCCGTACATTGTGGCTGGCGTGATATCCGGCTTTGACAACGGTGGGCCCAGCCTTTACTTCGTGGATCCAGTTGGCGGAAAGCTCGAGGAGGAGAAGTTCGCGAGCGCTGGTTCCGGGTCTACTGTGGCATACGGCGTGCTTGAGCAAAGCTACCGTGACGATATGGCGTTGGAAGAAGCCGCTAAACTCGCCGCCCAGTCCATCCGAACTGCAATAGAGAGGGATGCCGCGACGGGTGAAAAGACGGTCGTTGTACTCATAGACAAAAAGGGATACCGTGAGCTCTCCGAGGGTGAAGTTGAGAATTTGCTAAAATCAGGCAAAACTTAGGCAGATAATTTAGGTCAATCATTTTTTTCGAGGGCGTTTGTTCAAACATTCTACTGTCAACGAATTTTATATTCATTAATTTCGGGGGCATATGGTAGGCTAAATGCGTTGTGTGTCGGTTTTTAAATTTTTCGGTTAATGAAATGGGTTTTTATAAGGCGCTGTTGCATGTTTTAACTTGAGTGTGAGTCATGAAAAAGGCTGAATACGTAATTATCGCCGGAGGAGGTAGGGTGGGGGCTCACCTAGCGAAGGCGCTTGAACCGACCGGCAGGGATGTAGTGATAATCGAAAAGGACCCCAAAATTTGCGAAAAACTCTCCAGCGAATTAAGTGCGCTCGTAATCTGCGGTGACGCAAGCGATAAAAAAATTTTGGAGGACGCGGGGATCCAAAGGGCCGATGTCTTCGCCGCTGTTACGGGGGATGACAACGAAAACATCGTAGCCTGTCAGCTTTCCAAATATTCATACAGGGTGCCGTTAGTCGTAGCCCGAGTTGAGGATATGGACAGGGCGCAGATGCTACGAGGCATGGGTGTGGATCTAATAGTTAGCCCATCGCATGTAGCTTCGCTGGTCTTTGAAAACGCGATAGTTTTGCCCAACACAACCTCCATCTTAATTACCGAGACCTCAACGAGGGCGGTTGAGGTCATTATGCCAGACGACTCCAAAGTCTTGGGCAAGAGGATCAAGGACCTGGAATTGCCTGTAGAATGTGTGATTGCTGCCATATACCGCAAGGGCAAGCTCATCTTACCGCACGGTGATACAGTGATAAAGCCAGGGGATGTCATTGCATTAATAGGGAGAGAAGATGCTATTAGGAAGGTTCTGAAGATTTTGAAGGGATGATTTTGGGGCTAAGGGAACTCAGCCTTCGTGAATTCTTAAAGAAAAACTTGGATTTTGTGGCAGGAATATTAAGTGAAATTGGCTTGGCTCTGGCAATCATGGCTATTGCAATGTTTATCTCGTTTGCACTTTTGTTAATCAGATTTTGACTGTAGGTGCTGCAATGATACCGCCGTTGAAAGCGGAGGACCTTAGGATCATCGGGTATAATCTTAAGGGGATAAGCTACATAGTCGCTGGTATTTTACTTCTACCCGTCATCGTGGCGGTGATATATGGGGAGTTAGAAACAATTCCATATTTTCTGATAGGTTTCTCAATAGCCCTCATCTTGGGTAGCCTTTTGTCACACTTCCTTCATACAAAGAGCGAGATGGAGTTGAAACATGCTTTATGCATGGCCGCCATCGCTTGGCTTCTTGCGCCTCTTTTGGCCAGCATCCCGATTTGGATGGCAAACACTACAGCTTCTTATTTAGATGCAAGCTTTGAAAGCGTCAGCGGTTTCACCGGTACAGGTCTTACCCTGGCTTTGGATATAGACCACCTCCCTCACAGCATAAACTTTCTACGTCATTTTCTGCAGTTCTTGGGGGATGGAATAGGAATAATAGTGATTTCTCTTTCCATATTGGGAAGGACGGAGATGAGCTCGGTGCTCGCCTTCAAAGGAGAGGCAAAGGAGGTGGGCATTAGGCCGAGCATCGTGCGCACATCTAGGATAATCATCGGCATCGCCACGACTTTCCTTGTAATCGGGACCATTCTTTTCGCGGTAGCCGGAGTTCAGGAGGGCCTCGATTTTAGCACCGCAGTTTTTGATGGACTCAATCATTCAATGACTGGTTATTCCACTGGGGGATTTAGCACCCATTCCCAAAACTTGCTGTACTATCACAGCTTTTGGTTTGAGCTAGTCGGCATGATAACAATGATAATGGGCGTGTTTAACTACAACCTTCATTATGCCGTTCTTGGGGGCAAAAAGAGGGAGATATTCAAAAACATTGAGGTCAAGTTTCTTTTACTGTTTGTAATTTTTTTTGGCTTATTTGTGTCGGCTAATTTGTTGTCCGCAGGCTTGTACTCTTCCCGTGATATCCTTTTCAGGAAAGGTATATTTCATGTCATCTCTGCCCAGACCACGACAGGTTTTCAAACAATCCCTTCCGCCCATTTCATGTTTCTTTGGCCCGCATTTTCGGTGCTGCTGGTTTCAATAGCGATGGTAATTGGTGGTTGTGCCAATTCCACTTCGGGTGGGATAAAGATGCTGCGGATAGGGGTACTTTTGAAGTCCCTGGTAAGGGACGTGAAGCAGACTCTGCTTCCAAAGTCAGCAGTTATCAGGGGTTCCTTCCATCACATAGAGGATACCCCGCTCACGGACACTGTGGTGAAGGGCGCGGCGATGATAGCGCTGAGTTATCTCGTCCTTTTCTCCTTGGGATCTATAATCACGGTGGTCCACGGTTATGGTTTGGAAGACTCGATGTTCGAAACCGCTTCTGCTTTGGGTAATGTTGGATTGAGCTCTGGAATTACTTCTCCAGCGATGCCGGCGGCACTTAAGATCACTTACATATTCTTGATGTGGGCTGGGAAACTGGAGATAATATCTGTGCTCGTGCTCATCGGGGTAATTATTTTAGGGCTTAGGAGGGGGATCGAGAGATGAAAAAATTTTTTGTATTTCTTTTGGTTATAATTTTACTTCTTACGCCGAGGCTTGCTGGAGCGGAGTCGGGTAAAGAGCTTACTGAAAACTCCACAACTTTTGATGGCAAGCGGATTACGTATCAGGGGGAAGTTATTGGTGTGATGGGAAGAGGTAATTTTGCCTGGGTAAATGTGCTAGACGGTGGATTTGCAATAGGAGTTTGGTGCCATGCTGGCGATGCTAAAAAAGTTTCGGTCACCGGCGATTATAGACACGTAGGAGATATCGTGGAGATAACTGGAACTTTTCACATGGTGTGCATAGAGCACGGTGGGGATATGGACATACACGCTGATAATTTCACCGTGTTGACCGCTGGCCGAGAACTAGATAGGTCGCCAGATTTAACCCTTGCCACAATAAGCATAGTCCTTGTGGCGATCTCGATTGTTTTCACGTTTTTATTGCGGTATGTTCGCAAGGAAAGGGAAAAATTGAGGCCTTGGCCGGATTATGGTGATTGAAAAAGTTATTTCCAGCTTTTTCATCATTACATGTTAACTTAATTTTTGAATTCCTTAGGCTGAAGAATGATGGTTTCGTCTAAATTAGGCATCGGGTTTTACCAGTAGGCATTAGTCGTGGGCTTTCCATAAAATTTTTATATACGACGCGCGCAAGTTGACCCAAGGCTGAAAAAATGGCAAAAGTTGACACGTTGCTAAAGTTAATCGAAAGTAAAAAAATTAAAGCATACGACCTCACACAGCCGCTTAGCGTCCATACCCCGTTTTGGCCCCTATATCCTCCCTTTGAGGTGAAGTATTTCAAGCGTAAAGCTGAGCACGGAGTTAACGCCCAGTACATCCAAACCTCACTCCACATCGGAACCCACCTAGATGCGCCGAGACACTTCGTAACCAGTGGTAAGACAATTGACCAGTTGCCCTTAGGCTGGCTATGGGGCCCGGGAGCGATAGTGGACCTCAGCGATGAACTCGATGACTTGGATGTCTATACTCCAAAGATGATAGAGGAGAGGGTGGAAGTGCGAAGCGGTGACATCCTAATTCTCCATACAGGCTGGAACAAGTACACTTGGTGCGAGCCTACAGCGGACGAGGAGCGTTACATCCTAAGACACCCCGGTTCCCATCCAGACATGGTTGGATGGCTGATAAAGAAGAAAATACACATATGGGGTATTGATGCTCCGTCCACAGACCACCCGATGGACTTGCCCCTGGGCAGATTTCTAGGTAAGGGAACTTTTGGACATTGCGACAGGATCAGGGCCCTGGCCGAGAAAAAGTTCGGCAAGGAAAGGCTTAAGGAACTCTTCCCGGATGAGGACTATCAGTTGACCCACAACAAGCTATTCAAACACGACTGTATGCACATTGAGAACTTAGGAGGGGACATAGATAAGCCAGAACTTCAAAATAGAAGGGTGACAATTGCTTGCCTGCCGTTCCTATTTGAAGGAGGCGAATCTGCCTTCGTAAGGGTCGTGGCGTTTTTAAGTAAGTGAACCTAGATCGCCCTGCAAATCTTAGGGCAGGGCGTATTTATTTTTATATTCGTTGAGACATTCGCCCAAGCGGTAATTGTAGTTGGAAAGAAATTTATCAGGTTCTTTACCAATATCCTTTTTAAGATTCAATATTATTTGATTTGTGTGAAATTATGTGGATAAGAATTCCAAGAGTTATGTTTGGAATAGACACAGCGAAAGAAATTGGCAATGAATGTAAAAAACTAAATGCCAAGAGAGTTTTAATTTCCACGGATAAGGGAATAGTAAAGGCGGGAATTCTTGACCAAATCCAGTCTCATATGAAGGCCGCCGGAGTGGAAGTGTATGTACTTGACGAAGTTGTTGCAAATCCAAGGGCAGATACTGTACAAAAGGGTGCTGAAATATTCGGAAAAGAAAAATGCGATTTAGTCATAGGTTTGGGTGGTGGTAGCTCTCTGGATACCGGTAAGGGTATTTCGCTTTTAGCTACAAACAGGGGTTCAATATTAGAATATGAAACAGGGAAAAAGCCAATTTCAAATCCCCCTGCGAAGCTTATAGCGTTACCCACTACGGCCGGTACGGGCAGTGAAGTATCGGGCGTAGCTATAATCACCGACGATAAATCAAAAAAGAAAGTCCCTATATCCGACCCGATTTTGCTTCCAACTCTCTCCATAGTGGATCCAAAGCTTACGATAGGCCTTCCTCAAAAGGTCACCGCAAACACCGGTGCGGATGCATTATCGCACGCAATCGAGGCCTACACCACCATATGGGCAAATCCTTTCACAGATATGTTTGCACTGGAGGCAATGAAAAAGATAAATATTAGTTTGAGGGAAGCTTTTGCGAATGGCGAAAATTTGGAGGCGAGAAAAGAGATGATGTATGCAAGTACTTTGGCGGGCATATCCTTTGCGGAGGCTGGAATCGGAATAGTTCATTCCATGTCCCATCCGGTAGGTGCGATGTACGATCTTTCACACGGTCTGCTGTGTGGCCTCTTTTTGCCCCCCGTGATGGAATTTAATCTTATCGCCAACCCTTCCAAGTTTAGTAAGATTGCAGAAGCATTCGATATAAGTACAAAAGGAATGTCGACCATCGAAGCCGGCAAAAAGTCGATAGATGCCGTAAGGCGACTTTTGGAGGACGTTGAAGTCCCGTTAAAGCTTCAAGATATAGGTGTGGAAAAGGAAAAACTGCCAAAACTAGCGACGGAAATCATGGGGGAAACTTTCGGTCTAATGTTAAATCCCAGAAAAGCGACAAGGGAAGATATATTAAAGCTTTTGGAAAGGAGTTTCTAGGGTGAGATTATGGATGGGTATGCAGGAACTATTCTTAACGTGAATCTTTCTGAGAAGTCGGTTGAAAAGGTCCCCGTAGGGAAAGATTTAAAGGAGAAATACATTGGTGGGAGAGGATTTGCGGCGAAGATTCTTCTTGATGAGCTAGGCAAAGGTGTAGATCCGCTCTCTCCTGAGAACCTTCTGTTGTTCATGACTGGCCCATTAACGGGTACTAAAGTGCCGCAAACCAGAATGGTCGTAGCGGCAAAATCGCCTCTTATCAATACATTCTCAGATTCCTATGTGGGTGGTTTCCTAGGTCCAGAATTAAAGTGGGCTGGATATGATGGTATTAAAATAACCGGTCGGGCTGAGGAACCTGTATTTTTGTACATAAATAACGAGCAAGTTGATATTTTGAGTGCAAAGCAGATTTGGGGGAAAAATAGTTTTGAGACGGAATCCCAATTGAAAAAGATTTATGGGAAAGATTACAGGGTGGCATGCATCGGCAGGGCCGGAGAGAATTTGGTCAAATACGCGTGCATAAATACTGAACTGTACAGGCATGCCGGTCGGGGCGGACTGGGGACAGTCATGGGATCCAAAATGCTGAAGGCCGTGGTAATAAAGGGCACGAATAAGGTTGGGGTCGAAGATCAGAATTTGCTGGATAAACATATCAAAGATTTTCTTGAGAAAATCAAAGTTTCTGACTTGGCCAAAACATACAGGAGTAGCGGTACGGCAAATTCTGTGTCATTCTCTTCATTAAATTCTTTATTCCCTACGCGTAACTTTCAGAGCGGAACCTTTGATGAGGCTGAAAAAATTTCCCCTGAACGCGCGAATGAGACCCTATGGGATAAAAATGAGTCCTGTTATAACTGCCCAATCGCATGTGGACACATAGGCGTTGTAAGATCTGGCAAGTTCGAGGGTTCGGAAATAAATGGTCCCGAATATGAAACATTGGCTATGTTGGGTAGCAATTGTGGACTTTCAGATCTGAACGCAATAGCCCATATAAACAGGCTCTGTGACGATTTCGGTTTGGATACAATTAGTACAGGCAATGTAATCGGTTTTGTTATGGAGTTGTTCGAAAGGGGCATTTTGTCTAAGCAAGATCTTGATGGAATAGAGGCAAAGTGGGGCAACCCAGAAGCGATGATTTCAATTATAGACAAAATTGCCGAGAGGAAAGGGTTTGGAAACGCGCTGGCTGAAGGGGTTAAGAGGGCTTCTGAGACCATAGGTCGTAATTCTGAAAAGTACGCTATGAGCGTCAAAGGTTTAGAGATTCCAGGGTGGGGAGTGAGGGGTATACCAAGTATGGCACTAAATTACGCTACGTGCCCAACAGGGCCTTCTCATAATAGGGCTTGGATGGTAGAATACGACGTGGGATGGGTACCTGCTCCAGATGGAAGAAAGTTGGAAAGGTACGCTTTGGCCGACAAGGCGGACGCGGTTAAATACGTTCAGGACAGGAATTCGATGATGGACTCGTTAATCGTTTGCAGTTTCGGGACCGCGGCCGTGAACTATAACGCTTACGTGCCAATGTTGAACGCTGTTACGGGTCTAAACCTGACAATGGAGGACCACATAAAAATAGGGGAGAGAATTTGGAATTTAACTAAACTATTCAATATCAGAGAAGGATTCAGCGAAAAAGACGATACCTTACCATCTCGTTTCTTTGACGAACCTTTGCCATCTGGCGAGGCCAAGGGGAAGAAGATCGACAGAAATGAATTCAAGTTGGCTTTGCGCAATTATTACAATCTAAGAGGATGGGACGAAAGGGGAGTTCCAACAAAGGAAAAACTTCAGGAACTTGGGATTGAATTTAGCCCCCAATAATTAGTGAGTCAACTTCCGGGTAATGCAAAGACCTACGAGAAGAAATGTTCACTATTTGAGTTGGTCGAGTTTTTAGCCCAAACAACCGAAAGTAAGCTAATTTTTTATTGCCCTTGGATTAACAATTCTAAAAGGTCTCCCGTCTTCAAGGAACTTTATGACGTTATCCACACCGGTCTGAAACATCCTTGTCTCAGCTTCCTTAGCTGTGCTGCTATGTGGTGTCAATATAACATTCTCAAGCTTTCGCAGAGGACTATTAGCTTTCAATGGCTCTGTTTCAAAAACATCGAGTCCAGCCCCCAAAATTTTCCCTCCCCGCAGATGATTTATCATCGCTGCTTCGTCGATTAAGGCGCCTCTGGCTGTATTGATTAAAATCGCCGATTTCTTCATCAAATTTAGCTCCCTTTCACTGATTATGTGTCTTGTCTGTTCTGTCAAGGAACTGTGGAGGGAGACCACGTCCGATTCTCTTAGCAACACCTCAAGTTCAACCGGTTCGCCGCCAAGCATTTCTACCTGCTCCGGTAAAACGAAAGGGTCGTAAACAAGTATTCTCATGTTAAATGCTAAGCGCGCTTTTAAAGCAACTCTCCGACCTATCGCCCCGAAGCCTATTATCCCTAGGGTCTTTCCCCACAGCATGACCTGATTTTCACCCATGAACAATCTCTCCTTTCCCCCCTTCACAAGCTCATTAAGTATCGTGATACGCTTTGCTAGGCTTAACATCAAGGCTAATGAAAATTCCGCTACGGATTCGGCATTGCTCTCAGCGGTGTTGCACACAATGATACCTCTCCCGGTAGCAGCCTTGACATCTATGTTTTCGTAGCTCACCACCAATGTCTGAATCATCTTTAGTTTTTTCCCCGCGTTTATTATTCCTGAGTCTACTTGCATCGATAGTGAAATGAGCGCATCAGCGTCCTCGATCTTTTTAATAACTTCATTTTTTTCATTTGGTATCAGCTCAACCTTGGCCAAATTCCCAAGTCCAGAAAAATCTATGGAATTTTGATATTTCTGCGGGATCGCCACCAAGACCTTTTTTTCACAATCATACCCTCGCTAAATCGACTTTAATTTTATTACAGGTTTTTTATAATTTTCGCCAATCTAGGAGATTTCGGATCTCCGAAGCTTAACGACGCTGGAAAATGTACGAGTATGAAGATTTGCCCTTTGTGAACTTTTCCAGTTGGATGTCTATAAGAGCTGGTTCGCCCCTTGAGATTAAGTCAAGTCCCCACTTAAACTTCTCCGCCACTTCATCGGGGTGTGAAAGCGTCTTGGATTTGACCTTTAGTCCCTCTGCTAGTTTCGCAAAGTAGATTCTTGGTTCATCTATGTCCACAAATTCATAGTCCTTTTTCGATTCCGCTAGCTTCAGGGTCGCGTCTTGGATTATGGGCCAATCAACGCCCCAACAGGCGTTGTTGAGGATTAAGAATAGCACGGGGATGCGATAGTGGCTGCATGTCCAAAGAACGGATGCGGGATTGCCGAAGACGAATTCTCCCTCTCCAATCGTTGCCACGACTTTATCCTTTGGACGTGCGAGGGCTATGCCGTATGCCATGGCAGAGGTTGCCCCCAGATGGCCCGAGGAGTTATAGATGTAGGTTCCAGGTTTATTGAGAAATATGCCATGTGCCAGCGCTTGACCCATGGTTATGGTATAGTTGATCCAAGTCGTGTCATAATCCCAAAGCTTGTTTAACTCTAGAGCTATTCTGTGAGGCGAAACTGGATCATCATTAAAGTGGCTTTCGGACTCCTTTTTCCATTCAGAAATCATCTTATTATGTATCATTTTGTTGTGCATGTTTTTCTCTTTGATGGCTCTCTTCAGTTTAGGTGTCATCATCTTCTTGGCAGCTGAGTTAATCTGTTTCAAGATAATGGCGGAATCCCCAACCAGCGTAAGGTCTGATGGATAGGGGTTTCCCCCATAGTCCCCACCAGGACCACCCTGTATCATCACGGGGTCAGGACCTAAGTTTATTTTCTTGCATTTTTCCGGCGGCGCAAATGGGTATTCATAGTATGTCTCGACGCTCATTATTAAGTCGGCTTTATTTACATGTGGGTTTTTCCCTGTCTCGCCAGCCCATCCGATAAAACCTAGGAAGTTCGGGTGGCTCATAGGAAAGTTCATGAAGTTCCTTCCGTCCAAAACATTAAATCCTAGGGTTTCGGAAAGCTCAACTAGTATATCCACTGAAGAGGCGTGTCTCCCCATGTTTGTGGCTATGGCAGTGGGTTTTTCTGCTTCCAGGATAAGCTTAGCAGCTTTTTTTATACCATCGTTATCAGCCGTGAAACCGCTTGAGGAAAAACTTGAAATATCACGTTTTAGGGGCACTGGGCTAACCCTCTCAGCCATCAGATCCTGTCTAAGCCCCATGTACGTCGGCCCCTGTGGTTCGGTTTTTGAAACCATGAAGGCCCTCATAATGCTTTGTGGAAGTATGTCCAGATTTGAAAGCTCGTACCTCCATTTTGTCCATGGCGTCGTGAAGGTAGTCTGCCATGTGTGATAATGGATAGCTGCTCGTGGTTTGCCGTTGGATAATTTACCCGCCAGGGCTGGCTCGTTTTGTGACGCGAAGATTACGACCGGCGCATAGTTCTGGTAGGCTATGTAAAAGGCACCAAGTGCGTTAGTGACCCCACTTACACGGTCAATCAAACATACCGAGACCTTTTCCGATGCCAAGGCGTACCCTACAGCAGCGCACACTGAGTCAAATTCGTGAAGGCCTTGAATCCATATCGGTGGCTTCACCTCAGTCATGGCATCTTGAATGTCGTTAACGGCTCCGCCCGAAGTCCCGAAAATATACTCGACGCCTAGGTTCTGCAAAATCTTCATGAACCACTCTCCACCCGTTCTAGCCCAGGGTCCAGCTTTAGATTTAACAGAATTTTTATTTCCCCACATGTTTATCCAACCTTGAAATGGCGTTTGTTGTTTAATATCTTTCCATAATAAAAATTTAGTTCAAGTGGACTCTAAAATTAAAAAATAAAAATATTCGTAAGGTTCTTTTAGCAGCAAAAATCCTAACGTACTAACCAGGCTTTTAAGCAGCCATCAATAGGAAGATGAAAATTTTTTAAATCTAATAATTCCTAGACTTACCATGATATTTATTAATATCCTGAGAAAATGATTTTGTATTAAATAAAAAATGTGACATTTGTGAGAGAAAAATACGAAATTCTAAAAGATTTAAGTGTGCTAATTTTATCAGGCGGTAAAAGCAAAAGATTTGGTAAGAACAAAGCCTTTTTTAAAATAAATGGCAAACATATGATTCAACACGTATTTGAAAGAGTATCAAAATTTACAAATGAAATTGTTATTTCATGTAAGGATGAATGCGATAAGTTATCAAAAATGTTCCCGAATTCTAAAATTGTAAAAGATGTGGTCAACGAGACGGGTCCTCTTGTAGGGCTGGTGAGTTCTTTACCACACATAAGTTCAACTTATGTAGCGGTGATTACATGTGATTCCCCGAAAATAAACCACCTCTTCATTAGGGCTTTGCTTGATCGAGCCCGAGGTCACGATGGCGCCGTACCTATGTGGCCAAACGGTTATCTTGAGCCTCTACAGGCGGTTTATGCCAAGGAGAGATTGAGGTCAGTTGTTGAAAATTTATACCGAAAAAATGAAATGAAAATTTCTAAAGTTATTAAAAATTTGAAAGATATCGTTTATTTGCCCATTGATAATCTCAAAGTTATCGATCCCAAGTTGGAATCTTTTTTAAATGCCAATTCTCCTGAAGATATTTATTTTTAGTGAGATTATCAGCTTTCAGTAGCTAGTCCCGTTTTATAATAAAATGGGGTAATGTTTTTATTACAGAAAAGATAAATCGACGCATACAAAAGGTGGGATATATTGAACGAGAGAAAATATCATATTATAGGGAGAAGTACCCACAGAAAAGATGGAATCGCAAAGGTAAGTGGTCATGAGAAATATACCTCAGACATAAATCCCCCTAACATGTTGTATGGTATGGTCTTACGTAGTCCCTATCCCCACGCAAGAGTTAAGAGCATTGACACAAGTGATGCTGAGAAAGCTGGTGCAGTTTGCATAACATTCCGGGATACTCCAAAGTTGGTATATTGCGAGCGAATTTCCAGTGTCCCGAGTCAAACGATAAACGACAAAACGGTGCTTACAGATAAACCCCTTCATGTTGGGGACAGAATAGCAGCAGTTGCGGCTGAGACAGAGGAGGAAGCGGAGAGAGCGCTAAAACTCATAAAAGTGGAGTACGAGGTTCTGAAACCAATATTTGACCCGATGAAATCAATGCAACCTGGAGAACCTAAGTTGCACGAGTTTACTATGATGGGTGAGGAAAAAAAATTGGTGGAAAACAATATTTCGGCAAGGTTTGAGAGGAGCAGCGTTGATTTCGAAAAGGGTTTTGAGGAGTCCGATGTTATACTTGAGAGGGAGTACAGCTTTTGTAGACCTTATCATTCTCAGCTGGAGACTAAAGTTGCCGTATGTCAACCTGAGGCCGATGGTGGGATAACACTTTGGAACACTACTCAGACCATACATAATGTCCGAATACTTATTGGCAGAATATTTGGGATACCTCTCGGTAAAATCAACGTGAAAAAATTATCAATTGGAGGATCGTTCGGCTCAAGTATACATGTGAATTCTATAGTTCCTATATGCGTCGCGCTAGCGTTGAAATCCAAGCGTCCAGTAAAGCTCGTTCAAAGCAGGGAAGATGACATGTATGATCATTGCACCTATCCATATTTGATAAAGTTCAAATTGGGTGCTAAGAAGGACGGCAAGATCGTTGCGGGGAAGATGGAGGTTTTAATTGATGTTGGGGCGTACAATACTCAAGCTCTAGTTCTTTTGCGAGTCAATATAAAACAGTGGCTGGGTCATTACAAATTACCGAATTATAAGTTCGATGGAAAGGCCGTTTACACCAATAAGGTCCCAGCCTGTGCAATGGTTGGGTTCGGCGTCCCACAGATTAACTTCCCCATCGAGGTCATGATGGATGAATTGGCTGAGGAATTAGGCATGGATCCTATAGAATTGAGATTGAAGAATTACGTTGGTTTAGGCGAATCTTTTGGTGTAACTCCAACCGTTAGGGAAGTGGTAACTAGTTGCGGGTTAGAGGAAATTTTGAAGAAGGGTGCAGATTTAATCGGCTGGGCCAACAGGTCAAAGCCGGGAGAACAAAAAGGGGAAATAATGCGGGGCATTGGAATGGCAAGGTGTTACAATGTTTCAGGCACTGGAGCGCCCATGCCCATAGGTGGCATAGAGGTTTCGGGAGCTCTCATAAAGATTAACGAGGATGGAACTGTTGATCTTGTTAGCGCGCTTATGGATCAGGGTGGCGGGACATTGGAAGCTATGGCGAAAATTGTCGCGGAAGAATTGGGGGTTCCTTTGGATAACGTAAACCTTTCCCCAACAGACACACGAACGGCAACATATGACGTGTGCACGCATGCCCAACGAGGAACCTTCGCCGGTGGGCTTACAGTGAAAAAAGTCGCTGGTCAAGTAAGAGAGAAATTGCTTGAGACAGCCTCCAGAGTTCTAGGGGCATACCCACATGCACTAAGGATAAGACCTGATGAAAAAATCGGACAGGGGGTCATCTATTCGGAAGGAGTGGTTGGAAAGGAGATTACCATAGCGGAGGTGGCGGAAATAGCCAGACAGAACAACTGGGGCACCATAGCTGCTGTGGATAACTACGCCCCGCCAAGTTGTGCACCCGCATTTTCGGCGTATTTCATAGAGGTTGAAGTTAACTCGAGGACAGGTAAGGTAAATCCCACAAGGGTTGTAATCGGCGCAGATGCAGGAACTATAATAAATCCGGAATTGGCGGCAGGACAACTGCACGGGGGTCTAAACAAAGGTATGAGTTGGGCATTGCTCGAGGACACTCTATATAATGAGAAAACCGGTGAATTAATGAGTAAGGGTTTTCTAACTGATTACAAAATGCTGACATCAATGGAGATGCCGGTTTTAGAAGATACAAAGTTATTTTTCACGGAAACTTTTGACCCGACAGGCCCTTTCGGTGCCAAAGGTGTCGGTGAAATTGCGGTAAATCCAGTTGCTTCTGCAGTTGCAAATGCGGTATATAATGCTACGGGAATAGGGTTCAGGGAAATACCCATAACCCCGGAAAAGGTACTTACGGCCTTAAGGGAGAGGGAAGAGAGGAGGTCTTGATATGGTCAATACAAGAATATTAGCGCAAGACTTTGAATATCTTGAGCCAAGCACGATAAAGAAGGCGGCATCGCTACTAGAAAAGCATGGGGGCGAAGCCAAGATACTGGCTGGTGGCACGGACTTAATCGTGAAGATGAAGAAGGGTGAAGTTAACCCCAGATATCTGATCAATATCGGGAAGATCAAGGGACTGGATTTCATAAAGGAGGACGGCGGACTTTCCATAGGTACCGCGACCAAGTTGCGGAGCATCGAGAGTTCTGAGTTAATCAAGGAAAAATACTTTGTACTGTTCGAGGCCGTCAAGGCGCTTGGCAAGGTCCAGGCGAGGAACATGGGTACTATTGGGGGGAACATTTGCAACGCCTCGCCGGCGGCTGATTCGGCGCCCGCCCTGCTCGTCCTCGGAGCTCAAGTAAATACGATGAGTTCTAATGGAACTAAAACTATTCCTTTGGAAGAATTTTTCAAGGATCCTGGAGAGACAACCCTATCACCAAATGAATTTCTCACAGAGATTCAGATACCCAGCCCTCCTAAATTGTCGGGAGGCGCGTTTCTGAAAATTGCGAGGGTGAGCGCGGACTTGGCAAAGATAAATGCGGCGGCCTTTATCGAACGCAAAGGCGAAATATGCAAGTCTTGCAGGATTGCACTGGGGGCAGTTGCGCCGACTCCAATTAGGATGAAAAGGGCGGAGGAGACCCTCAACGGCAAAAAGTTTGATGAAAAGCTTGTAAGTCAGGCAGCACAGATAGTCTCGGACGATATAAAACCCATAACTGATGTACGTTCAACCGTGGAATACAGGAAGGAGGTCTCGAAGTGGCTAACGGAGAACGTTTTGAAAACGGCCTGGGAGAGGTCACGGAGGTAGGAAGATGGAGGAGAAGTTGATAGAGTTCACGATCAACGGAAGGTCAAAGAAACTTAGCGTGAAGCCAAATGATCTGCTTCTCAACGTGATAAGGGAAGATCTAAGCTTGACTGGTACAAAGTATGCCTGCGGCACCGGCGAGTGCGGCGCCTGCACGGTGCTCGTCGACGGAAGGGCCGTCCTGTCGTGCCTAACTCTGGCCATTACGGTCGACAAGAAGAACATAACGACAATAGAGGGAATAGCCGGGGAAGAACTGCATCCCGTTCAAAAGGCCTTCCTTGAGGAGGGCGCTATACAGTGCGGATTCTGCACGCCGGGTATGGTCGTTACCGCGAAAGCGCTGCTCGACGAGAACCCGCATCCGACCGAAGATGATATCAGGGAATACATAAAGGGCAATCTGTGCCGGTGCACTGGTTACACGAATATAGTCAAAGCGATAAAGAAATGTGCTGAAAAAAAGTGATGACATGTCTGGAAAGACTGGACTTTTCGCGGCGGTTAGCAGAATGGATGAACGGCTGGCTAAATACGGGCAACCCCTCAACAAACAACTTCTGATTCCCTTGAATATCTTCGATAAGGTGCACACAGTCATGATGAGCGAGCAGGGAATAATTTCCGGAGAAGATGCCTCGAAGATATTAAAAGTCCTAAAGAAAGTCGATGAATTGGGAGTAGATAAATTTCCATGGGCAAAGGGTGACCTGTGGGCGCAGAAAGAGAGGTTCGTGATAGGTGAAATCGGGGAGGATGTTGGGGGGAGGCTGCATACTGGGAGAAGTCGGCAGGATGTCACATGTACCATAGATAGGCTGCATCTAAGACCAAAGGTCATAGAAATGGCAGAAAAACTCAGCGATTTTAGGGAGGCCCTTTTGAATTTGGCTGAAAAGCATACCGAAACTGTGATGCCTTGCTACACATTTTTACAGCACGCGCAACCGACGACATTCGCACATTATTTGTTATCCTTTGCTTATGCATTTGCGCGAGATTTTAATAGGATTATCCGCGCTTATGAGTTGACTAATTTGAGCCCAGCAGGATCTGCTTTGCAAACGGGAACTTCATACCCCCTGAACAGACATAGGGTTAGCGAACTGTTGGGTTTCGGCAATGTAATTAGGAACACGAGGGACGCCGCAATGAACTTCGATTATCTATATGAAATTATGACGGCGGCATCTTTGAGCATGACGGATTTACTTAGGTTACAAGAAGATTTCACCGTGTGGCACTCCGTGGAATTTAAAATGATTTCTCTGGATGATCCATGGGTTGGGACAAGCTCGATAATGCCACAAAAGAGAAACCCTTACCCATTCATGTTCACGAGAGGAAAGGCATTAAGAATATTCGGGCGCACCATCGAAGCATTTAGCACCTTGGAGAGCCCTACTTTGGGTTTTCCTACCCCTAAATACCTTGCAAATGATTTGTACGAAGTTATAGACGAGTTTTTGGGCGCATTTATAATTGCCGCAGGTTATTTACCGACCTTACGTGTGAACAAGGATCTAATGTGTGAAAGGGCTGGTGCGTACTGGGCCCAGGGAACCGATTTGGCAGATGTCATCGTGAGGGAGAAGGGAATCTCTTTCAGGACAGCCCACCACATAATAGCGGAGCTGGTGAAGATAGCTAATGAGGCTGGAAAGGGCCCCTCTGATGTTAACTCAGAACTTATGGATGAGGCAGCCAAAGCCGTGATAGGCAAGCCTTTGGGATTGAGTGAAAATGCCATAAAGGGCGCACTGGATCCCACTCTGTGCGTGAAAATCCGCAGAGTTTATGGGGCCACTGCGCCGGAAGAGGTAATGGCACAGATAGAAGAGTGCAGAACCCAACTGAGCGCCGATAGGGCTAAGGTTGAGGAATCTAGGAAACAAATCGACGACGCAATGAAAAAATTGGACAAAGTAGTAGATGGAATGATATCAAAATGAGGTATTCAATTGGACGAAACGTCGGCAAAGAAGGTTTTGAGCCAGATAGACAACTCCAAAGTGATTGAACTTGCTAAGGATTTAGTCAAAGTACCTTCCCCGATTCTAAAGGAGGAAGAGCTGGCCAAGTGGGTTGGCAACTGGATGAAAAGTGTAGGGATGCAAGTTCAATTACAAAGGGTTGAGAAGGGCGACATCAAGAGCGTGAACGCGATAGGGCAGATTCGCGGGACGGGTGAGGGACCCAACCTTCTGTTGGTTGGACACTTAGACATTAGCGCCCCTGGAGGCAAGCCCCCCTATGCCGATCTATGGACCAAGGATCCGCTCAAGCCGGAAGTAGAGGGGGACTGGCTCTACGGCTGGGGCGCTGGGAACATGAAGTGCGGTGACGCTGCAATGCTGTCCGCGGTCAAAGCGATAATCGACTCCGGCATAAAACTGAAGGGCGATTTGACCGTAGCGTGCGTTATGGGGGAGATGTATGGAAGCATGGGCACCAATTATCTACTGGATTTGGTACGTGAAGGGAAAATAAAGGCGGATATGGCAATAGTCCCGGAGAGGACAAAACTGGATGTTGTTACGGTCACAATTGGTTTGGCACGTGCAAGAATAGAAGTGGAGGGCAAGATGAGATTCCGCGCCAATGGTGAGAACTCTCCGATAGATAACATGGTCAGGTTATTGAGCGTAATGGGTCCTAGCTACAGATATAATTCTAAACTTGATGGCTGGTTAACATTCAAGCCCCACCCAAAGTTGCCCGGCTTTCCGCAGATAGTAGTTGAGAAGATTGAAAGTTACGGCGACTTTTGTGCAGTTGTGCTATCCGTGAGATTTGTACCCGGGCAGAGCCCGGCGACTATAAAGTCCGATTTGGAAAGGCTACTCGCCAAGATGGCATCGGAGGATCCAAAGTTCAAGGCAAAACTTATCATGCCATATCCTCCGGACAGGGTCAATCAGGAAATTCCAGATGAGTTGCCAGCGGACGAATTAATTGTCAAGACAGTTACCAAATGGCATGAATACGTTACAGGTAAAAAGCCGGTAATAGGTAGCGGTTACCGTTTAGGGTCGCCAGCCGACGCCGCTCCATTGATGTTATCCGGGATAAAATCCATAACATATGGTCCCGGAGTAACCAGCATAGAGCAGGACCCACCGGACGAGAGAAACAGCGTATCGGAAATGCTTACAGCGGCCAAGGTGCTATCTTTAACCGCCGCAGACATTTGTACAAGAACTAGGTAAATTTTTTGATAACCTAGTCTTCTTTAAATTTATTATATCCTTATTAAATCTCGTAACAAACTTTGATTACTATGACAAGTGAAGTGTTTCATCATATAGGCAGGGTTTACCCCAAGAACGATGGCGTGTCTAAAGCTACAGGTCAGGAAAAATATGCCTCCGACGTGGTACTTCCTAGGATGTTGCACGCGAGAATTCTGAGAAGTCCCCATCCTCACGCCAAAGTAAAGAATATCGATACAACCGAAGCAGAAAAAATGGGAGCGGTCTGCTTAACATTCGAGGATGTCCCCAAGATCATTTATTGCGGTAGAATTTCATCCAAGCCAGAGCAAACCCTAAAGGACGAGGTAATTTTAACTGATAAACCACTGTACGTGGGAGACAGAATCGCGGCAGTTGCAGCGGAAACTGAGGAAATGGCTCAAAGGGCCCTGCAATCGATCAAGGTGGGGTACGAAGTCTTGGAACTTATACTCGACCCAATCGAATCCATGAAGTTCGGAAAACCAAAAATAAAGGACTTCATGATGATTAAGGACAGGAAAATAAAAGTGGAGAATAATATCGCAGGAAGCGTCGAGATAGGCAAGGGCGATGTTGAGAATGGATTCAAGGAATCCGAGGTGATAGTGGAAAGCGAATACAGGACCGGACGCCCGTATCATGGCCAGCTTGAGACGAAATCCGTGGTTTGTAAGCCGGAGCCCGGTGGCGGCATAACGGTTTGGACGACCACTCAGACCATACATAACGTGCGTATATTACTGGGACAAATTTTTGCTATCCCTTTGAACAAGATAAACGTCAAGAAGCTCTCGATTGGAGGGTCCTTCGGGTCAAGCATACACATGAACAGGATAATCCCGGTATGCGCAGCTCTGGCTCTGAAGGCGGGAAGCCCGGTTAAGTTGGTTCAGAGCCGAGAAGAGGATATGCACGATCATTGCAGATATCCATCGATCATCAAGTACAAACTGGGTGCAAAAAGGGATGGAACTCTCGTAGCCGGGAAAATGGATGTGGTCATAGATTTTGGGGCCTATTATGTTCAGGCTCTCATCATCTCTAGGATTATGGCAGGGGCTTGGGAGAACCATTACAAAATACCCAATATGAAATTTGAAGCCAAAGCTGTTTACACGAATAAGGTTCCGGCCTGTGCAATGCAAGGAGCAGGGGCGCCCCAGGTGACTTTTGCCATAGAATGCATGATGGATGAATTGGCAGAAAAGTTGGGAATGGACCCAATAGAACTCAGGAGGAAGAACCACGTGGGGTTGGGGGACATGTTTAAGATTACCCCGACTATAGATTCGGAGATAAAGAGTTGCGGCTTGGAAGAAATTTATAAACGGGGTGCAGAGCTCATTGGTTGGACTCGCAGGCTAAAACTAGTACGGCGGACCGGAAAAATAGTTAGAGGCATAGGGATGGCAAAAGCCGACCATAGATCGGGTACTGGGGCCCCAATTCCCACTGGAGCAATCGATTATTCCAGCGCAATGATAAAAATAAACGAGGACGGTACGGTTGATATAGTCACTTCGATAATGGATCTGGGCAACGGGCTTCACGATGCTTTGGTGAAGATGGTTGCGGAAGAATTGGGGGTCCCTGTGGAAAATGTGAGCATATCCCCAGTCGATACGCGCACTACACCTTACGACGTATGTACCCACGCCACTAGGGGGCTGTTTGTCGGCGGTAATACAATTATAAAAGTGTCCCGCCAGGTGAGAAGAAAACTTCTCGAAAACGCTTCCAGGGTTTTGGGAGTACCCGCGGAGGCTTTGGATATCAGACCCGATTTAGAGGTGGGACAGGGTATAGTCTTTGCCGTGGGTATAAAAGGGAAAGAAGTAAGCGTAGGGGAGGTGGCGGAAACAGCCAGACAGAACAACTGGGGAACTATAGCTGCTGTGGACAGTTATACTCCAATGTTGTGCCCCCCAGCTTACACGGCGTATTTCGTAGAAGTGGAGGTTAACAAGGAGACCGGAGAGATCAGGCCTGTGAGGGTAGTTATAGGCTGTGATTCGGGGACTATAATAAACCCGGAGCTGGCGGATGGACAGCTCCACGGTGGATTGTACCGTGGAATGGGATACGCGTTGACCGAGCATACAGATTATGAAAAGTCGGGGGAGCTTTTGGGCAAAGGATACTTGACTGATTATAAGATGTTGACTGCATTGGATTTGCCCAGCTTGAAAAAAACCGAAATATTTTTCACCAAAACTTATGAACCAAGCGGACCGTTCGGCGCGAAAGGTATCGGTGAGCCGGCTATAAACCCCGTGGCCGCCGCAGTGGCCAATGCCGTGTACAATGCGACGGGGATAAGGTTAAGGGAGATACCTATACTTCCCGAAAAATTACTTGCGACATTGAAAGGAGCGGAGAATGCTCGTGGCAAACAATAGGATAATTGCAAATGATTTTGATTAATTCAAGCACCAAACTATAAGGAAAGGTTTCCCCATCTTAAAAATAGGTTGATTATGTAACTTTGTCTGCAGAACAGACCTTTTTACGTAGGGGATAGTGGTGAAATCCATTCTTCTCGAAAAAACCCTATGAAAAAATCGGAAACAGCGTTTCTGGGTAAAATTAACCAGAGTTTAATCTCATACAATGCAGAAATTAGACAGGTAATGACTAGGACAATGTCATCAATTGCTTTTATTTTTTTGTTTATAGAATCATTTCCTCGATCTTGGGTTTTAATTATTTTGCATCCTCAGCCCAGGCGAACTTCCGCTGAAGGGTCTTGGAATAAAATTTCTTCCAATCGTAGGAGACTTCTTTTGACCACTTCACGTAGATTCGTGGATCTATGTAACTTTTCAGGGAGGTGCCCAGATTGTAGTCTCGCGTCGCCTTCGCCATCTCCGCCTTAAGCTTTGCGGCCTTTATCTTCTTATGTAGGCTCTCCAACTGGTTTTCTCGCTTACTAGAGTGAGGCTTTTTCTTCACTTCCTTAAGCTTGGACTCTAGTACCTTCACCCTCTCTTCCTTTTTAATCAAGGAATTCTTCCAGTTCTTCGGGAGCTTTCGTTTGTGATTACAGGTGACTGCCGCTTCTAGGTTAGCCATGGTGGCCACACATTTCTTTTCAATCTCTGGGTAATCGGGCTTCACATTGGTTTTAGACAGGTAGTCCTTGACCACATTGGACGCATGGTAAGTCCTGAAGACCTTCGCCGTTAGCCATGGGGTCACCTCCCCCAGAAATAGGTTGACCATCTCTGAGCGAATGCCTGAGAAGATAGGATCCTTTGCCCTCCTGATGAATGCCCTCAAGTTATCGATGACCTTGGCAGGTGGCTTTATAGTCTTGGTCCATCTCACTGAATCTTTGCCTAGGAAGTCAAATTTGACCGTTCCAGAGTCATCTATTTTGACGTGGGACCCTCTGAGAGTCGATGCGCCCACGGTGTCCGCTTCGTCCTTGTCCTTCTCGTCTCCAACTCTCATCTTCAGTGTATCTATCAGGTAGGCTACTGTTGCCACCTTTCGACGGTTGATGTCATCCGAATCTAAGTTGGCCTCTATGTGTCGCCTTACTTTGTCGATGATTTGTTCTAGCTCCAGAGCTTCGTTGAACTTGATTATCTCGCGTTCTTGCTTGAATCCTGCGCTGTCGGCCACCCATACATACTTGAGTTCGCCGGTTAGCTTGTCGCGCCATTTTGCTATCCAAAGCGACTCGGGCTCGAAAATCCTGCCACACCATTTTCCTCCATTCGGGAGAACTGGGGTTGGAGAATCTTCCGATAGGTTAAGTATGATATCCCCATGGTCCACCCTAAGCTTCCACCTACCCCGGATAGGGTGTTTTCCGCGTCCCATGAATATACAAGGGGGCTCTACGGTGTAATTGCCAATTTCCACGACTTCTCCGTTTACCTCGGCGTAACCGTATTTTTGCTTGTTCTCCTCGCGGGCCTTCTTCCTCATCTCGGCTAGCTTTTTCCTCTCCTCTTTCGACATGCTCTCTTTCTTTGCCTTTTCAGCATCAACCCAGCGGACGATTTCCGAGAGATCAAAGTCCTCCATATTTGCTGAGTCTTCCAGTTCAAGTGCCTTAGAAAAATCATCGAAGAAGTTTTTGATGAATATTGGGTCCTTAACGTAATCGGTCCCGAGTTTCTTCACCCACGCGACAGCCATCTCCTCCTGCTCGGGGTTGAGTTTGATTGTATTACCCTTGTAGCGGATGGTAAAGCCATGGGGTTCATATGTTGGGATTAGCACCCCGTTGTGTTTTAACGTCTTTATTTTGAAGTTGTTGGACATCTCTATCAACCTAAAAATTACCTAAAACTATAAATATTTCAAGTAGGTAAGATTCTTTTCTTTAACCAGATTAAATTCAATTATTCTTTTCACGACAAAACACCTTATCAGTTAAGAACAAATAAAAATCAAGTCAGTTAGATGGCTAGAAGATTTCAACTCTACCATCTTTGCTGACCGCAATGCTGAAGTCCTTTAACGTCTTTCTTCGCTTAAGATTCGTGGCCCCTAGTGTTTCCGTTATCAATCTCACAATCTCCGAATAATTATGGGATATCTTTATCCTCTTATTATCAGCTTCCTTGAAGAATCTCTCCGAGACTTCGTAGATGTTCGAGCCCGCCTTCACATCCATCTTTAGTGGCCAATCCAGTAATTCCATGAGCTTTAGGGTGTTCCTTGCTTTCTTCACGTTTTCCTCCGCAGTCCTTGCGACAGAGCTGATGTTCGATCTGCTGGTGTGTAGCTCTTTGGATATCTCGCTGAGGCTTTTACCAGCCATCCTCAGCCTAAGCACTTTAAACTGCCTTCCCGTTAGGTGGGTGTTCTTTATGTTAACCATTTTTGTTTCACATAAGATATTTATTGACCTTTTTTGATTTAAATTCATATGGTCGGTGTTCCATTGGGATATTTGAAATTTGACAGGATGGAGCTCGCTGGCTCGTTTGGCGATCTGGGAACAATGTTGCCGTTGCTGATACCGCTAATCGTAATTAACGGGTTGAATGCTACTATGGCCCTACTCGCTGTCGGGCTTTTTTATGTAGGGGTTGGTTTGTACTACAGGGTCCCTGTCCCAGTTCAACCCCTAAAGGCCGTTGCCGTAATCGCCATTTCGGGCGGACTTTCTGCTCAGGTGATCGTTGCTTCTGGATTAATTATTGGAGGAATAATGCTCTTTTTGGGCGTTACAGGACTTATCAACCAAGTCGCCCGTGTTTTTTCGAAACCAGTTATCCGCGGTGTACAAATCGCCCTTGGCCTCCTCTTGTTCATAAAAGGTGTCCAATACATAATCGATGCCAAGCTGTTCGTAAGCGGGGAGAAGGTCTTTCTAGCTGGACTACCGTTTAACGCTATTCTAGGCGTGGCCGGAATCATCGTGGCTATACTCTTACTTAAAAATAGAAAATTTCCAGCGGCAATCGTTTTAGTTACTGTTGGATTCGTGTTTGGGCTAGTATTCAAGATGCCGAATCTGATGTTAGGACCTCAGGCATTTTCTTTTCAGGTTCTGACGATGACAGACCTTCAAACTGCGCTGGTACTCTTGGTGCTTCCACAAATTCCAGTTACTTTATCCAACGCGGTGATCTCAACCTCCGATTTATCAAAGGAGTATTTCAGGGACAGAGCCGCGAAGGTCTCTCCGCGGGCCTTGGCAAGCAGCATTGGAGTTGCCAACTTGATAGCTGGTACTGTAGGTGGAATGCCGATGTGTCACGGAGCTGGCGGGTTGGCCGCGCACTACCGTTTCGGCGCTAAGACTGGCGGTGCCAGCTTAATTATCGGAAGCATATTCGTGATTATAGCCCTGATTTTTGGGTCCGGTGCGGCATCAATCCTCAGCGTTATCCCGCTGTCAATCTTAGGTGTGCTCTTGACTTTCACTGGAATTCAAATGATGTTGTTATCATCTGATTTGAAGGAGCAGAAGGATTTTCTGGTGGTCTTTACAATAGTCGGACTTGCATTGGCAACCGATATGGCAATCGCTTTTATCACTGGCATAGTACTTTACTATTTGTTGAAATGGTGGAGCCTATGGCAAAGAAAGTGAGAGTTGAGGATGCTGTTGGAAAGCCACTGGCCCACGATGTGATTCGTTACGGGCCGGGTATCAAGAGCGTCCTTTTTAAGCGTGGGTATGTCGTAACCGCTGGGGATGTCGAGCTATTGAAGAATACTGGCGATTACTTTGTTTTAATAGCCGAGGACGAACAGACTGATGTCCACGAAGAGGAAGCGGCTACTAGAATGGCCTCGGTTTCGATAGACGAAAGCGTCTTCTACTCAAAGCCGACCCAAGGTAAGGTCAACTTGCTCGCGAAGCATTCAGGCCTGCTGAAAGTCAAAGCGGAAATCGTGAAGCAAGTTAATTTGATAGATGATTTCATCATCGCCACTAAATCCAGCAATATCCTTGTAAAAAAGGGCGAGCTGTTGGGGTCGGTAAAAATAATCCCACTGAGTGTTGAAGAGGACCGTATTAAAAAGGTGGAGGAGATCCTGGAGAGCAATAAACCAACAATAAGCATAATCCCTCTCAAGGTCAAAAAAGTTGGGCTCATTGTAACCGGAACTGAGGTATATGAGGGTAGGATCAAGGATGCGTTTGAACCGATTTTAAGCGCTAAACTTGCAGAATACGGGCTGAGCATACTCGAGAAGGTAGTTGTTCCTGATGATGTAGAAAAGATTAGGGAAAATATACTCGCTTTCAAGGGGAAGGGTCACGATATAATCCTTGTAGCGAGCGGTATGGCGGTTGATGCTGGGGATGTAACTCCCTCTGCCATAAGGCAGACTGGCGCAGAGGTGATCTCTCGTGGCGTCCCAGCATTTCCAGGCTCAATGGCCATGCTCGCTTATATGGGTGATACAGCGATAATGGGGCTCCCAGCTTGTGTAATACCCGACAAGGTCACCAGTTTTGACGTACTACTGCCCAGACTCTTGATCAAGGAAAAAATTACTCGCGGGGACATAGCCGAACTCGGGCACGGTGGACTCCGGTGATTGGTGCTGTGATTTTAGCAGCAGGTGAGTCCAGTAGGATGGGTACGCAGAAGCTGCTTTTGGACATAAAAGGAAAGCCGATGATCGAACGCGTATTCGAGTCATTCAAGGGAGCCGCCGACGAGATTATAGTCGTTCTAGGCCACAATCCCGATGAAATAACCCCCACCTTAAAGAAATTAGGGGTGGAATGGACCGTTAATCCTAAATATAGCGAGGGAATGATATCGACTTTTAAGGAAGGACTCAAGAACTTGAAAAATTTAGATGCGGTATTTTTGGCTTTGGGAGACCAACCATTTGTAGACAGGGAATTCCTCGCCAAAGCGGTGGAATCTTGGAAGCAGGGTGCTAAGGTGGTTAGTCCGATGTTCAGGGGAAAGAAGGGGCATCCAGTTCTTTTTGATCGCAGTCTGTTCGAAGAAATACTCACACTGGGTAAGAACCAGTTTATCCGCGATGTAATACACAAACATAAGGATGAGCACAGGGTAATTGAGTCAGGGGAATGGGCGGTTACCGACCTCGACACACCGGAAAATCTGGAGACAATCAGACGGAAATTTTGAGACTTTCCCCGGAGGCATCCGGCTTTCTGCGTTTCTTTATCACTTCGGCGATTATGCTGACAGCGATTTCCTCAGGTGTTTCCGCCCCTATGTCCAGTCCGACTGGCGTGTGGACCTTCCTGAGCATATCCTCGGGTATCCCCTGGTCCATCAAGCTTCTATAGATTGTGGCCGCTTTTCTCCTGCTGCCCAGCATTCCTATATAAGCTGCTTTTGAATCCAACACGGCTTTCAGGGCATCCTCATCATATTTGTGACCAGTTGCGATCACTACGTAGGTTTGAGGAGTTATCTCTATCTTGGGTACTCCCTTCTCCACGGATTCTGCTATGACCTCAACGTACTCCGGGAAATCTTCCCTTTTCACAGACGGGTCGATTACAGCAACTGAAAACCCTATCTTTTGACCAAGCTTCGCGATTTCCGCGCCGACGTGGCCTCCCCCTATTATCAACAACTTGGGCGTGGGTTTGACTACTTCAATGTAGACATCTACCATGCCGCCACATCTCATGCCCACTCCTCCCAGTTCCTCCTCCTCAAGGGCGACGCTAACGGTTCTTGGCTTGCCCTCATTCATAGCTTCGATCGCCTCGGATACAGCTCCGGCCTCCACGCAGTCTCCGCCTATCGTGCCCAAGGTTTTGCCATCTGGGAGGACAATCATCTTTGCACCGGATTTTCGTGGAGTTGATCCCTCGGTTCTAACGATGGTGGCAACTGCAAAAGTTTCGCCCTTCTCCACCAGTTCATTTATCTTTCGAAAAATATCTTCGTGCATTTGTTTCAGATTTAAATTTAGTTAAAGCTACTTAATATTTCCCCTTGGTTAAGGTTTAGATTTTTTATCCCTTAGATTTTTCGTATAGTGGCTATTTTCAGGTAGCCACAATGTATTGTGCGTGCGTCCATTATCCTGTAAAAGGCGTGTTTGTCCCATGATTCTAAAGTTTTAATTAATCTTTGAGCGTCTTTCATCCTGAAAACAACTTTGTAAATTCTGGTCCCTTTAGGCCACGCCATTAAGGACAGTTACGCCAAATCCTGACGTTTAATCACCAATATTCTTGAAGAGCTAAGGATAAACGTTTAATACATGTTCTTATACAAATACTTGAGATGTCTGTAAAGAGATTGTGAAAATGGTTGAAAATCAAAAGCTCCCAACGTCCTTGTTTGAAGGGCGTATTAATATCTTTGAGGAAGTGAGAGGTAACTACCTCACCAAGCGATAGCCGAGGCAAGGTGATAATTTGGATGTGATGAAACCCCAACCCTTTGAAGTTCTTCTAAACTGGGTTCTGACGGAACTTGAAAAGAACCAATCCATATTTGGAATCCAACGCTCTCTTTTCTATACTCCTAATAAAGACAGTCCTTTTGCCTCCCAAGTTTTCGGGCAGTACATGGCCACACCCATCGGGCCAGGTGCGGGCCCCCATACTCAGCTGGCACAGAACATCATCTCCGCGTGGCTATGCGGCGCCCGATTCATTGAGTTAAAAACCGTGCAGATCAATGACGAACTGAAGATCCCCCGGCCCTGTATCGACATGGAGGACGAGGGGTATAACGTCGAATTTTCCCAAGAACTCAAGCTAGATCAATCTGCATGGGAGTACATCAAAGCTTGGGCATTGATTCACATTCTCCGCAGGGTCCTCGGCTTTGAAGGCAGAGTTCCCTTCGGAACGGTCTTCAACATGAGCGTCGGCTACGACATGAAGGGAATTCAGAGCCCGCCCATGACTCATTTCATGGACAGGCTGCAGGATGCATCCGAGGAAATTTCCAAAATCCGGGCGGTTTTGAAAGAAAAGTTCCCCCAGTTTGCTGACATCGAGATTCCTCCTGGGATCGTAAACAGCGTTACCCTTTCGACCATGCACGGTTGCCCCCCAGGTGAAATCGAAAAGATATGTAGATACCTGATTGAGAAAAGGGGACTTCACACTGCGGTCAAGCTGAACCCCACTCTACTTGGCAAGGACACGGTGATGCGCATCCTCCACGACAATCTCGGTTTCAAGGAGATTAACATTCCCGACGCCGTGTTCGAGCACGATTTGCAGTACGAATTGGCTGTTAAATTGATAAAAACACTGAAGAAGGTTGCCGAGGAGCAGGGATTGATTTTTGGGATCAAGTTGAGCAACACACTAGCAATGAAGAATCACAAGGGCTATCTCTCCGGCGATGAGGTCTATATGTCTGGACGCGCTCTCTATCCTATCACCATCAATCTCTTCCGTAAGCTCTCCCAGGAGTTCGGCGGTGACCTGAAAGTCTCTTTCTCCGCGGGAGCCGACGCGCTCAATGTGACGTCGATACTTGCCAGCGGTGCTTGGTCCATCTCCACTGTCAGCGACCTTCTAAAACCCGGCGGTTACGCAAAGTTTACTCAATACTTGGAAAACTTGGAAAGTGATATGCACGACCGGGGAGCGACTAGCCTGGAGGAGCTCGCTCGGGATAAGCTAGCTAACCTGAAACTGGAATCAACCCAAGCCTTGAATGACCCACGATACAAGAAGGACTACCATCCCTACGGCCTCCCCAAGGTTAAATCAAAGCTGAGCCTGTTTGATTGTGTCAATGCTCCCTGCGCTGAGCAGTGCCCTGTCCTTCAGGATGTGCCCGAGTATGCTTGGCTGATTTCTCAGCGGGAATACGATCGGGCGCTGGAGGTCATTCTGGCTCGCAATCCCCTTCCTGGGGTGACAGGCTACGTTTGTACTCACACATGTCAGACCCGATGCACGCGGAACAACTACGACGAGCCAGTAGCCATCCGGGTGCTGAAGAGGTTCGCCGAAGAAAAAGGAAGGTTAACGATGAAGGCGGCCAAAAGTAGCGGCCGCAAGGTGGCGGTGGTCGGTAGCGGCCCCGCGGGGTTGGCCGCAGCCTACTTTTTGGCCCTGAATGGTATTAAGGTGGTCATCTATGAGGCCAAAGACCGGGTCGGGGGGATGTTGGCTATAGCCCCAGCTTTCAGGCTGCCCAAGGCAGTCGTCCAGAAGGATATTGAGCGGATTGAGAAGCTGGGGGTCAAGATCGAGCTTTTCCATCCCATCACGACTCCTCCAGATGAGATTCTTAAACAGGGTTTCGATGCCGTTTACATAGCCTCAGGAGCCCAAAAAGGTGCCAGCTTGGGCATCGAAGGCGAAGATGGTAAAGGTGTCTATCAGGCCCTCGACCTTCTCGAGCGGGTGAGCCGAGGTGAAAGGGTTGACCTAGGCAAAAGTGTTCTCGTGATAGGCGGGGGGAACACGGCCATGGATGCGGCCAGAACAGCCAAACGGCTCAACGGCGGTTCGGTGAAGGTCGTCTACAGGCGAACCCGAGGAGAGATGCCAGCCGATGAAGAGGAGGTTGAGGGACTTTTCTCAGAAGGAATCATTTTGGAAGAACTGGCTTCTCCAAACCGGATTATCTTTAAGGATGGTAAGGTCGTATCTCTGGAGTGCATTCGTAACAAGCTGGGGGCGGTTGGACCGGACGGTAGGAGAAGGCCGGTCCCCATCGAGGGGGGTGAATTCCAAATTGAGGCCGATTCTATAATCATAGGCATCGGACAGCGCCCAGATGTCTCCTTTATCAATAGAGGCTCCATCTCCCTGAACAAGGACGACACTATAGTAGTAGATCCTCAAACCGGGCGCACAGGACATGAGCGGGTATATGCAGGAGGGGACGCGGTTCGAGGTCCAGCCACTATCATCGAGGCGTGCGCTGATGGAAGGAAGGCTGCCGAGGCGATTTGCAGCCAATTTGGCGTAAGAGCAAGTCTGCCAGCTAGGCAACTTCCCGTGCTCTCTGAAGAAGATATCGTGCAGACGAAACACGTCCGAGCTAGTAAAGTGGCACAGTATAAGGGAGCCATGCTTCCGCCTGAAAAGCGAGGAGGCTTTGATCTTATCGAGGCAACACTGACAGAAGAAGAGGCGCTGAGAGAGGCGGCTAGGTGCATGCAATGCTCCAGCTTCTGCGATAAGTGCGTAGAGGTATGCCCCAACCGGGCCAATTATACTTTCTTTGTCTCCCCCATAAGTCTGAAGCTGTCAAAGGTCTCCTGTCAGAAGGGTGGATTAAAGGTGTCCGGGGAGGAGATCTTCCGAATTGCACAGGCTAGGCAGATTCTCCATGTTCAAGACTTTTGCAACCAGTGTGGCAACTGCGAGACCTTCTGCGTGCACGATGGCAAACCTCACATGGACAAGCCCAAGCTCTTTCTTGAGAAGAGCGACTTTGAACGAGAAGACGACAACGCTTTCCACGTCGAGAGAGGAGAGCGGGAGTGGACCATCCAAAGGCGGGAAGGCGGAAAAGAGTCGCGCCTGTCTGTGAAGGGCGAGACAGAAGATATGATTTTTGAAAACGAGTGGTTGAGATTGACGCTCTCTTCCGATTTTCAAATCAAAAGCATGAAATTGAAAAAGGATTTCCAGGAAGAGTTTTCATTGGTCGGCCCAGCAGAGATGTACGTGATACTCAAGGGGGTTACCACCTCCATGCCTTTCCTACCTTTTGCACGAAGCTAACTTCGCGACCGAAATCTTTCAATCTCAAACGCTAAATCATATAAACAGCGAGAAGTAAATGATTCCTGAAGAAAAACTTAATGGGGTTGATGTTATGTCTGGTAAGATTTTGGTCGGCAACGGCACCTTAGTCACGTTGGGAAATAAAAACACGATAATGAATAACGGGGCGGTTTTACTCGATGGCAAAGTTATCGAGGATTTTGGGAAGACTGACGAGCTTAAGAAGAAAAACCCAGACGCGGAATTCGTCGATGCTACTAATAAAGTTATTATGCCCGGTTTAATTTGCGCGCATCACCACCTGTACTCCACTTTCGCTAGGGGCATGTCTGTACCCGGTGAGCCGGCGAAAAACTTCGTCGAGATACTGGAGAAGTTCTGGTGGCCGATGGACAAGACCCTGAACAAGGAAGATGTCTATTACAGCTCCCTATACCCCGCGATTGAGTGCATAAGAAACGGCGTGACCACGATCATCGACCATCATGAGAGCCAATCCTACCAAAAGGGGAGCTTGGAACATATTGCTAGGGCGGTTAAAGAAGCCGGAATTCGTGGCTGTCTCTGTTTGGGCGCATCCGACCGATACGGCAAGGGAGAGGAGGGTGTGGGGGAGAACAAGGACTTTCTCTCCTCGATAAAGTCCAAACCCTCGGATCTTGTGCGGGGCATGGTAGGCCTGCATGCCTTGTTCACGGTAAATGATGATACATTGGACAAGTCGG
>CAYUMT010000008.1:7703-31242 GCA_964446015.1 Hadarchaeota archaeon (SeqCode) | reverse complement strand
TCCCACACTCCTCTGCCAATACCCCTTACAAATATGGTCAAGCAAGTCGGGGGCGTGCCGATAATGAAAAATTCTGCAATGATCGGCGCTATCTCCTACCTTTACGGCATCCCTCTCGAACTCACAAACGAAATCCTAAATTGGGCATATGGAACAAAAGCTGAAAAAAACGTGGAGCTTGCGAAGAATGGCTACGACTACGCGGGCAAGAACTTCAAACAGGTCTTAAAGGTCGAGCCGATCAAGCGCTCTCCCACTCCTTTCATCTCAGGCGCGGAAACTGTCGCCCTCGGCGCCGTTAAGGCCGGCATGAAGCTATACATCTCTTACCCGATGACGCCCTCAAGCTCCATACTCAACTTTGTGGGCCCAAACCAAGACCAGCTGGGAATGATTCTGGTACACCCTGAGAACGAGATAGGAGTTGCAAACATGGCATTGGGGGCTGCATACGCCGGGGTGAGGACCATGACCGGAACCGCAGGGGGAGGTTTCGCCCTGATGCAGGAGGCATTCAGCATGGCGGGGCAGGCCGAAATACCGGCTGTATTCGTCGTGGGGCAGCGCGTGGCTCCAGCGGTGGGGGTGCCAACCTATACCGCACAGGCGGATATGAGATTCGCGATTCACGCTGGACACGGGGAATTTCCACGCATAGTTGTGGCACCCGGGGATCCTGGGGAAACTTTCGAGAAGGCGGGCGAAGCCATGAACCTAGCCTGGAAGTATCAAATCCCCGTTATCGTTCTTGTCGACAAGCATCTGCTCGAGAACTACATGAGCGTCGAAATTGATGAAAATAAAGTGGGCGTTGAACTGGCCAGCGTTGCCGAGAGCTGGGAAGGGGAGTACAAGAGGTATCGATTTACAGAAGATGGAATTTCCCAGATGACATTTCCCGGAAAACCAGGGGCAATCATCAAAGCGACAAGCTACGAGCACGACGAGTTCGGATACGCGATCGAGGCACCTGAAGGCGTGGAGCGAATGCAGAGGAAGCGCCTGCAGAAAATGGAGTCGATAGTTAAGGACCTGAAGAATCGCGAAACAATCAAGATTTTCGGCGACTCCAATTCCGACAACTTAGTAGTAGCATGGGGTTCCACAAAGGGAGCAATTTTAGAAACAATGGCGCTGATAGACAAGCCGCTGAAGTTCATGCATGTGATGTACCTCAGCCCGTTTCCAGAATGGGAGGTCTCCAAGCATCTCGATAAAGCCAAGGAGACGATCTTGGTCGAGGGCAACCTCACAGGCCAACTCCGCTCGCTGATAAAGGAGCACACCGGACACTACATTAAGAACGCGATTTTAAAGAACGACGGGAGGCCCTTCGACCCCGTGTTGCTGGCCGAGAAATTCAAGGAGGTTTTCAAATGGACATGAGGGCCTTTGACAGTCCGGCGAAGAACACGTGGTGCCCTGGCTGCAACAACTTCGGCATTGAGGCCAGCGCAAAGTACGCATTGGCGGAGCTCGTTAAATCCGGTGAGGCAAAGCCCGAGGAACTGGTGATACTCTCCGGGGTCGGATGTCACGGAAAGATGTCCGATTACATCAAGGTCAACAGCTTCTACTGCCTGCACGGAAGGGTGGTACCGCCGGCCATGGGGATGAAGGTCGCAAACCAGAGGCTTAAGGTAATCGCCTTCGAAGGTGACGGCGACGCCTACGACGAGGGCATCAGCCACGTAATCCACGCGGCCAGGAGGAACCTGGATATCGCGCTCGTCGTGCATGACAACGAAGTGTTCGCCCTGACCACCTCGCAGGCCACGCCCACGACAAAGATCGGCTTCAAGGCCAAAACGGTGCCGAAGGGTAGCTTCGAACCGCCATTGAACCCAATGCACCTCATGTTAGCCTGCGGCGCCACATTTGTTGCCCGAGGATTCTCTGGAGACCCGCGTCACCTGAGATCGTTGATGCTGGAGGCGATCAGGCACAGGGGTTTCGGGTTTATAGATGTAATTCAGGAGTGCGTCACTTTTAACCCCATAAGGAAAAAATACGGCCCAAAGATATACGACCTCAACAAAGCTGGCCACGATGTCAAGGACTTCGCGGCAGCCTGGGAAAGAGCCAACGAGTGGGATGAAAAAATCCCGATAGGAATCTTTTACAGGGTCGAGAGGGAAACATACGAAAAACAGCTACTTGGTGACAGGGTGCTCGCCGACGAAAAGCCGCTGCCCTCGATCCAAGCCGCGTTACGGGAGTTTATGTAAATCAATCCTTCTTATCCTAATCCTGTTAGATAGCCTGCCCGCATAAAATGCTTGGCCTGGGAAGTGAACCGCCCAGAAAAAGTTATAAAAATTGAAAAATGGGGCTATTGTCAGCAACTTCAGCTAGCAAGGCCCTAGATATACCTAACCCGCTACGGGTAGATTTTGCATCCTCAATTGCCTATATTGCTCCCCTATATCTCTTCCATCAGAGTTGTGAATGTGTCGTGGTGATCCTCTTCATCCTCTAGGATATGTCTGAACATTAAGTTGGTTACCTCGTCTCCCTCTTTTCTCGCCAGTTCTATTATCTTCCTGTAAAGCTGTATTGCGTTCTCCTCGTCCTTTACGTCCTGAGCTATCATCTCCTTGAGGGTCTTGCCCACGAAAATCGGGCTAGGTTTGGTCGTGGGGATTCCTCCGAGGTAGTAGAGCCTTTCGGCAATTTTCTCGGCGTGCTTCATCTCAACCTTAGCTATGTCTTCCAGTTCATCCTTTACAGCGAATCCCTTCACTCCACCCCACATAACGTGCTGCCACATGTACTGTATCGAAACCTGTATTTCCCTAGCAATTGCCTGGTTAAGCATATCCAACAATTCAGCAGATGCCTTCTTCATGTTTTCACCTCAATTTTGTTATCTTTTATCGGATTTATCCTTTTTGTCTCTTTCTCTGACCGACGTTAAAATAAGTTTTGGCCACTAAGTCAAAAGCCCAAATGCAAAATAACTTAAACAAAAAATACAATTTAAGATGGGTGGGAAAAATGAGCCAGGCACCTGAGGAAAAGGAAAGAAGGAAGAAAATACTCAAGGAGATAATCTTAAAGCTTCATAAGGGGCTATCCGCTGAGGAAGCAAGGGATATTTTCGAAAAGGAAGTTGGCGACATCACGTCCTCAGAAATCGCCGAGCTCGAACAATCGCTGATAAACGAGGGACTATCGCCAGACGAGGTAAAAAAATTCTGTAATGTACATGCACTCCTATTTAAATCGGCCTTGGCTAAAGCGGCCGTCAAGGAGGAATCTCCGGCCCATCCATTGCACCTATTCAGGCTCGAGAACAAGGAAATTCAAAAAATCACCGATTCCCTGAAGAAACTGGTAGAGAACCGCAGCAGATATGACCCTGAAGGTTTTAAGCGGGAAATAAATCCCATTCTGAAAAAGCTAAACGGTTTAGAAATCCACTACACGAGGAAGGAACATCTTCTCTTTCCATTCCTGGAAAAATACGGTTTCGCGGGCCCTTCAAAGGTAATGTGGGGCAAGGACAACGAGATAAGGGACATCCTCAGGAACGCCTTCTCCAAAATTGATGAAGTAACCCCGGAGGAATACGCGAGCAAATACCTGAGACCGCTCATCGAGGAAGTCGAGGGCATGATCTTCAAGGAGGAAAATATACTCTTCCCGGCTTCTCTGGAAAAACTAAAGCCTGAGGATTGGACAGGAATCCTGGAAGACAGCGAAAACATCGGATACGCATTCATTGAGAAACCTAAGGAAACCTCGTTATTAGTTCAGGAGTTGCAGCGGGCGACGGCGGATGAGCCCGCGGTAAAAGGAGGGGATACAATTTCCATGCCTTCGGGTGAAATTAAACTGGATGAACTACTATGCATCTTAAACACATTGCCAGTGCACATCACTTTCGTCGACAAGGATGACGCGGTGAAGTATTTTTCGGAAACGAAAGATAAGACCTTTGTGAGAGCAAGGTCCATAATAGGAAGAAAAGTTCAGAACTGTCACCCGCCGAAGAGCGTGCAAATGGTGGAGGAAATCCTAAAGTCTTTCAAGGAAAATAGGAGGGATCACGCCGATTTCTGGATAAACTCAAAGGGTAAGCTAGTTTACATAAGGTACTTCGCCGTGAGGGACAAACAAGGAAATTACTTGGGCTGCTTGGAAGTGACCCAGGACATCACTGAAATTCAAAAAATAAAAGGAGAGAAAAGACTTCTATAGCGCGCGCAGGTCTTAGCCGTTTTCAGATTATTTTTTCTTAACCTTTTTCATCGGCACTTCACAACAAACCAAATCGCAAGCACCGCAACCGCATTCATCGTCAATCGTCACCACAAGCCCGCATTCCTCGCACTTATATTTTTCACCCTTTTTAGCCATCTTACCCCCCCAATAGTTTCCTATACTTTCAAATATCACAAATTATTTATCGCTTTCGGTGATTTTTCTCCATTCTGTTTTGAAAACGGTTTAAGACAAACTATTAAATGGTTTCATCCAAGTTTTCAGAGGTGTCTACATGCAGAAGTGGAAATGCACATCGTGCGGCTATATATACGACCCAGAGTTGGGCGACTCCGTTGGAGGGATACCACCCGGAGTTCCCTTTGAAGATCTGCCCGACGATTGGACATGTCCGGTTTGCGGAGTACCAAAGGACATGTTCGAAAAGTTAGAGTAAAGCCTGCGCATTCAAACCGGCTATTGGGTTTTATCGGCTCATCTCGATGCAGCGCGAACCGGGCTTCCGCGGTGCCCGTGACCGTCCTATGAACCCTTCGCAACGCTTAATTAGCAGGTGGGAAATTAATTAAAACCACAACTGAACCGATTATGATTTAAGGATGTGTGCAGAAATCGGCAAAGTTGTAGTTGGAAGGATAAAATATTGAGGAATTCCCACGATAGAGATAAGATTTCACGGAAGGGGGGGCCAAGGCGCCGTCACCGCTGCCCGTCTTTTAGCGGAGGCTGCATTCCTCGAGGGTAATTACTGCCAAGCATTCCCATTTTTCGGGGCAGAGCGACGTGGCGCGCCAGTTGTCGCTTTCACCCGAATCGACAAAAACCCCATCCGAACAAGAACCCAGGTCTACGAGCCCAACTATGTGGTGGTGCTCGATCCAACGCTAATAGAAACGGTCAACGTTGCAGCAGGGATAAAGCGTGGCGGGATAATAATATTGAATGCTAAAGAGGCCCCGAAAAATCTCAAGGGGGCCAAGGTAGCGATAGTCGACGCGACCGCCATAGCAATAGAATCACTTGGTGTGCCCATAACAAACACGACAATGCTCGGGGCCCTGACAAAGACCACGGGCGTGACTTCGCTTGAGTCTGTGAAAAGGGCAATTGAGAAACGGTTCGGGAAGCTCTCCGAGAAAAACATAAAAGCTGCTGAGCGAGCTTACGAACAAACGGTGATCCTATGAAACTGAAGCCTGGTGCCGCAATAATGGATCCCGGAAGTTCGGAAAAACAGGAAACCGGAAGCTGGCGAGCATTTAAGCCGACGTTGAACCCCGAAAAGTGCACGGGTTGCGGCATCTGTTGGCTCTTTTGCCCCGAGCCTGCCATATCAAGGGGCAAGCCCGTGAAAATAGACTACAGGTACTGCAAGGGCTGTGGGATATGTGCAAACGAGTGCCCCGTCAAGGCGATAATAATGGTTGAGGAGGGCCGCAAGTGAAACAAGTCATGGATGGCAACGAAGCAGCCGCCTTGGCAGCAAAGCTGGCCCGTGTCAAAGTCGTTCCCGCTTATCCAATAACCCCCCAGACGACCGTTGTGGAGAGGCTGGCTGATTATATATCCAACGGAGAGCTCGATGCCGAGTTCATAAAGGTTGAGTCAGAGCACAGCGCCATGAGCGCCTGCGTGGGGGCCGCTGCCGCGGGCGTGCGCGCGTTCACAGCGACCTCGTCGCAGGGGTTAATGCTGATGAGTGAGATACTCTACGTCGCCTCGGGTCTCAGGTTACCAATCGTGATGACCAACGCGAACCGCTCGTTATCCGCACCCATAAGCATCTGGTGTGACCAGCAGGATTCCATGGCGCTCAGGGATTCCGGATGGATACAACTCTACTGCGAAAATAACCAAGAAATTCTAGACACCACTATCCAGGCATTTAGGGTGGCTGAGGAACAGGCCGTCCCGGTAATGGTTTGCTACGACGGCTACATTCTCTCCCATACCGTAGAACCCGTGGATGTACCGGACCAAGCGGAGGTCGATGCATTTCTGCCACCCTATAACTATCAATACCAGCTCGACCCTGAGAAACCTTCAACTCTGGGGGCCCTGGGTGTCCCAGAATATTACACCGAATTCAGGCATATGCTGCACAACGCCGTAAGCGAATCGAAAGGTAAGCTCACGGAAGTGGACAAGGAATTCAAAAGGCGCTTCGGGCGTGGCTACGGGATAATCGAAAAATACCACAGCGATGGCGCACATGTAATCCTGCTGACGATGGGCTCGTTGGCAAGCAGCACTAAGGACATCGTGGACTCCTACAGGAAGCAGGGCGAGAAGGTTGGCCTGGTCAAGGTGAAATCATTCAGGCCATTTCCGACCGAAGAGCTGGTCGAGGCGCTCAAAAACGCGAAAGCTGTCGCGGTGCTGGAAAAGGATATCTCGCTTGGTTATGCCGGTGGGCTCTTCTTGGACACAGCGGCATCCTTCATAAACGTCAGTGACCCACCCCTCATGCTAAACTTTATAGGGGGGCTCGCAGGAAGGGATGTTTCATCACTGCACATAAAACAGGCCGTGCGTGCGGCTGCCAAAGCTGCAGAAACCGGAAAGGTTAAACACACGGTTAATTGGTTGGGGCTCCGAGAGAAGATCGTTGGGGTGGAACGGGAATGAAGGACATATCAGAAGTGGAACTGATAGCGCCGGGACATCGGTCATGCGCTGGCTGCGGTTGCATCCTATCTATAAGGCATGCCCTGAAAGCGCTCGGCAAAAACGTCGTCGTAAGCCAAGCCACCGGCTGCATGGAGGTCACGACCACGCCATATCCGGAGACCGCTTGGAGAGTGCCCTGGATACACGTCGCGTTCGAAAACGCAGCAGCGGTTGCATCTGGAGTTTCTAGGGCCCTGAAAGCTCGCGGTAAGAACGACGTGAAGGCGGTGGCCATAGCAGGGGATGGTGGGACTGCGGATATCGGATTGCAGGCCCTCTCGGGGGCTGTTGAAAGGGGAGAGGATATCCTCTACATATGTTATGATAACGAGGCCTACATGAACACAGGGATACAGCGCAGTGGAGCGACCCCATTCGGCGCTTGGACCACGACGACTCCAATTGGTACGAAAAAGCGTGGGGAAGATCGCCCGAAGAAGGACATACCCGCTATAATAGCTGCCCATGGTGCGCCCTATGTTGCGACAGCCTCCGTAGCCTATCCACTCGACTTCATCAGAAAGGTCAAGAAAGCCGCCTCCATCAAGGGACCCACATATGTACACGTTCACGCGCCCTGTGTTCCGGGCTGGAGGATAGAGAGCAACAAGACAATAGAGGTGGCTAGGTTAGCCGTGCTAACTGGGGCGTGGGCGCTCTACGAAATCGAAGGAGGAAAGCTAAACGTGACTTTTAAGCCTCCGAAAAGAAAGCCAGTCGCGGAATACCTAAAGACGCAGGGTCGATTCAAGCACCTAACCGATCAGGACATCGCAAACATCCAGCGGTTAGTTGACGAACAATGCAGGCGTTTTGGAATAGAATAGATACAATCCCTCATGGGATTTGGTTTTAAACTATAATTTGTTATATTTGAAAAAGTGGTAAAATGCGGACCCGCGCAGAAATCGCAGTTACAGGCATAGTGCAGGGAGTTGGCTTTCGACCATTTGTTTACCGACTCGCCACGCGTCATGGCTTGGTAGGTTTCGTCCGTAACATGGGCGATGCGGGCGTCCAAGTGGTAGTGGAAGGCAAAAAGGGGACCATCAAAAAATTAATTAAATCAATCCGTTCTGAGAGGCCGCCGCTCTCCCGAATAGACGATAAAAAAGTCAATTGGAAACCTGCAACCGGAGAATTTACGACATTTCGAGTGCTGCAGAGCGAGCGGGCCGGGCTCGGGCTTCCCTCCGTCGCTCCCCCCGATCTGGCGCTCTGTGAGGACTGCCTTCGGGAGATGCTCGATAAGAAGGATCGTCGCTACAGCTATCCCTTCATAACCTGTGTAAACTGCGGCCCGAGGTTCACAATCATAGAAGATCTCCCCTACGACCGCACTAGGACCTCAATGAAGGCCTTCCCACTCTGCACAGATTGCCTGCACGAGTACCGAGACCCCAAAGATAGAAGATATCACGCCGAGCCCATAGCCTGCCCAGTCTGCGGCCCGCATATGGATCTCTACAATTCCAATGGGGAAATTCTGCAAGTCCCCGACCCTTCAGTGGAGGCTGCCAAATTGCTCGACGAAGGGAACATCGTAGCGGTAAAGGGGATAGGCGGCATCCACATCGCTGCCAGAGCTGATGATGACGATGCAATCGCCCGCATAAGGAAGTCATTCAACCGCCCTCAGCAACCATTCGCGGTAATGTCAAGGGATTTGAAGGCAATCAAGTCGTTCGCGGAAGTGGGCAATATCGAGGCAGAGATGTTGACCTCATACCGCAGGCCAGTCCTCGTGCTCCGGCGTTCAACGAACTATAACTTATCGGAGCTAGTCGCGCCCAGCTTGGATTCAATCGGCGTTATGCTTCCTTATTCCGGGATACACCACCTGATACTCGGCGCAGGGAAAGGGCAGGCATACGTCATGACGAGCGCCAACATCCCGGGGCTGCCGATGATAGTTGACAACTCCGAGGCCATGGCCAAGCTCCAAAGGGCTGTTGACTATTTCCTGCTGCACGACCGGGTGATAGTCAACAGATGCGATGACTCGGTGGTTAAAATCATAGGGGGTAGGCCAGCTTTCCTGAGACGGTCTAGGGGATGGGTACCCGATCCGATAAAACTAGCTTTCCGCAGCGATGCGAATGTCCTCGGCATAGGGGGTGACCTGAACGTCACGGTCTCGGTGCTGGTCGGGGATCGCTGCTTCGTCAGCCAGCACATAGGTGACGCCACCAAGGTAGAAACTCTCGAATATCTCCAGGAAACTGCAAATCAGCTGCTGAGGCTGTCGAATCTAGATCATGTGGACCTATTAGCACACGATCTACACCCAGCATACGCCACGACTCGGATATCCAAAAGGATGGCAAACGAGCTGCAGGCCAAAACGGTTGCGGTTCAGCACCACCACGCCCATCTTTGTTCGCTGATGGCAGAACACGGGCTGGGTGAAATCGTGGGCATTGCAGCTGATGGGGTGGGATACGGTCAGGACGGTACCGCCTGGGGTGGAGAGGTGATGGTCACTGGATTCGACTCATTCGAACACCTGGGTGGGCTTGAAACACAACTTATGCCTGGGGGAGACCTCGCCGCCATCTACCCTGCGCGAATGGTCGCCGGTATCCTTTGGGGGCATCTAGAGTACAACAAACTTGAACATGTCCTTGATGAACACTGCGCCGGGGGCTTCAGACATGGAGCACGCGAGCGCAGGGTGGTCCTGAAGCAACTTGAGCAGAATCTCAACGTTTTCCGGACCAGCAGCTGCGGGCGAGTCCTAGATGCCATCTCCTGTTTATTGGGGATTTGCAACGAGCGGACCTATGAGGGCGAGCCTGCCATAAAGCTAGAAGCCGCGGCGGCGGGCGGTGGCGCACGGGGAGTTGGGATAGAGCCCGTCATAAAGAAATCCAGTGGTAAAACTATTATGGACACCTCAAATTTGCTCCTCGAAATTCTATCGGCACTCGAAAGGCGTGTCCCTCTAAAAAACCTTGCAGCCGCTGCCCAGTCGGCGGTCGCGAGAGGGCTAAGCTCCATCGCGATCGAGGCGGCCTCATCAAAGGGAATAAAAATCGTGGGGGCATCTGGTGGGGTCTTCTACAACAGGGCGATCACGACGACCGTTCGCAGGGAAATAGAGCGGGCGGGACTCAGATTTGTACAGCACGAGGTCCTGCCACCAGGCGACGGCTGCATTTCAACTGGACAGGCAACTGTCGCCGCTCATCTCAAGTAAAAAGTGTGAATTTTGGCCTTAGCCAAAAAACACCTGCCCATCCTATCCCATTGTGGACAGTGGTAGGATAATCTCATGTCAGGTTATTAACGACTATCCGAACACCGACATCAAAACTAAAACTGTATTGTAAGCGTTATGGGCTATGATCACTCCCCCCAATCCCGTGAAGAGATAGCACGCGGATAGCAACAAACTCGCCGGCATTATGGATGCGGCAAAGGCCGGATATGTGCCCGGATTTGAGAGGTGAAATACAGAAAAAGCAACAGCTGAAACTATAACGGCAAGCAACTTTGATCTACGCCAACGCACGGTCTCATCCATTATAATTCCCCTAAAAATCCACTCCTCAAATATCGGGAGTATGTTTACGGCGGCGAGCGTCAGCAAAGGATAATCACGTTCAAAGGCCGTGAAAGGGTACTCCTCGGGGGACACAAGCGGTATATCGGCCACTCTAAAAAACTCGCCCACAAATATCGAAATCGCCAAGGAGGCAATCACGACCCCGCTGGATATCGAGATCAACCTTGCCCAATCCTTAAGCTTCATCCTCCTCATCGCGGCCAACCAAAATCTCGGCTTAAGCCGATCTAGGTGCTTTGGCCTGCGCGCAACTATCCTGCCGACCACCAGCCCAAGAACCAGACCCGTGACCAAGACCCTTGCCAAGTCCAGAAACGACAAAACCATCACTCGTTATTTATGGACTTCCCTGCATTGCCCGATTTCAGCCGACCCTTACAGTCCAAACTGGAACGTTGCCCCGACGTCTCCTCTCGACCTTGCCCTCCTCAGCTAACCTGTAAAGGTCAACCCGGAGCCTAATCAGGTCTATGCCGGTCCGCTGAGAGAGATCCTCTAGGGTAACCGGTGTTCCAGCGTCTCTCAGCGCCCTAAGTATCTCTTCCCTTTTCAAGCCATCACCCCTCCTTTACCTTCTCAAGCGCCTCAAGGGCGGATTTGATCCTGTCCAAGAGCTCCAAAGTCTTGGCGTGATCGGTTTCCTTAGCAAGCTCGTCTGCAAGTGAATCAATCTTAGCCCTAAGCGCATCTTCGAGCTTCTGAAAAGATGGCTTTGGCTCCGACCTCTCGGCTGGCTTTGCCTTCCCCCCACAAACCGGACAAATAACCTTACCTTGGTATTCGAACAGTGGGCTCATGCACTTCCCGCAGTGCACCCCAAGCATCTTCCCGCCAGCCAGCAGCATCTCCGCGATCTTCGGTATTTTCTCATCCTTCATAAGCATACCAAAACCATTTATGGGACCATACCTTAAAGTTAGGTGATTGGTTATGCAAGCGGGTGGTAACTGTGTCGTCAGAAGCCAAGTTGAAGCAAGTGGCGGATATCATGGCGCGCATGGCAGACGACACTACAGTCCCCCGGAATATCCGTAGAGCTGCTGGCGAAGCTAGGAATGCCCTTCTCAAAAAGGATAGCGACCCCATGGTAAACGCTTCGTCGGCAACCTTGATACTGGATGAGATAAGCAACGACCCAAACATGCCTGTACACACTAGGACGATGATATGGAACGCCATCAGCGTCTTAGAGACAATAAGAGAATGAGGATGCTGAGTTGAAGATCTCGTCTGCCGACGCAAAATCGAGGCGCGCTAAGTCAATTGAGTGTGGGAGTTAAATGCTTGACATCAAACCCTTTGTGAAGCTCCTAAAGCAGAAAGATGCAAAAAGGGCCCGCGAATGGTTAGAAACCAATAAAGGGAGCCTAAACATGGGTAATGAATTTGAGAATGGGTACCTGCTGGCCCTCCAGGGTATGATTTCAGCGCTGGAGTCCAGTAGTGAGCTCTCCACGATCAACAAGGTCCTCGATAAAAATTATAAATCCGAGCAAGTGTCTCAAATTGTTAAAGAAACAAAGGGGAGGCTTTCGCAAAAATTCAGGCAAAATGACGAAAAGGGATTTGATACGGCCTGGATCGATGTACTTGGGGAGTTATCAGGCGAGAATGCCTGATCGCTGGGTGAGTCGAGAAATTTCACCAAATCATACATAAAACTAGAGAACACTATCTGACCTAGGGTCCCCCGTATTCATCTGTAGACCTCTTGGCAGGGGGGCGCACGAAGATCCTATATTTGTCAACGCCCTCCACCTCCGCGACTATCCGCTTTGCGACGAGGGTCTTTGGGTTCACGAGCCCCTTCACCCTACTCTCAATGTCGGCGAAATCGATAAATGGGCCCTTCTTCCGCTCCTCTATTACTGCCCACATCAGCTTCTTACCTATTCCCGGAATCAGCTCCAACTGATGGTATCTGGTCGTTAGAGGGGCAGCGCGGTTGAAGAACTCTACGAACCTCTCCGGGATTTCATCCACAAGGCTCACCACCGCCGGCAATAGCTCTGCCTTGGCGGCGGCCGTGAGCTCCTCATAACCTATACGGCGCTTTATGCGTTCCACCTTTTCCCTGTCGCCCCGCCCTATAAACACCCGCTCCATCGGCGCGAATGTCACACCTTTCTGTGGCACTATTTCCAGCATCGTGAAAAACGTGTCCCCTAGTATCTGTGAGATGGGTTCCCTCAGGTGTATGGGCCTGGGATCGTTTGGGTGACCGTCTGGCAGAAAATCCAAAACTATTCCTCTATCCTCGTATTTTTTGTCCACCAAAAAAACATGCCCCCTGGACAATCAGCTTACTCAATATATTTTTTTACGAGTTCAACTATCTTCTTGATATCCTTTTCCTCAAGCACAGTCCTTTCTTTAGCGAAAATCAGGTCGACGTCTTCCTTATTCTCGGGAAGTATGTCCACAATTGTTACCGCCTGGTGCTCCCTTACCTTTTCTATTTTCAGAAGCTCCTGCTCGAGCTCTTTGGCCTTGTCTGGCTTGAGCTTGGCCAGCTTCTGCGCGTGGTCGTAAGTCAGCCTCTGCCAGTACTCGAGCTCCCCCTCCTCCTTTTTGCCTTTTTTAAGTATCTCCAGAACCTCAGCAAGCGGCACCGGCTTTTCCTTCAACACGCGTTTACCTATCATTGACCCACAACCCTAATGTGCTCCGGACGGGAAATAATCTTTTTCATCGAACCCCCATCCCTGACCTCAACTACATAGGCCCTACCTCGTCTCTCCCTCACTACCCCTATCCTGCCGTGATAGCGATGGTGCGGCTGACCCTTCACCACCCCTGGGTCTAAGATTATCGAGACCTTCGTGCCGACCGAGAGATCCTGAATGGCCCTGCTTATCGGAGACAACCCGTGTTCGCGGACATGTTTGGTCTGCTTGCCACGGCTTCTGCTTCTGAGACCCTTCGACCTCCTAGCCATATGAATTCCCCATAACAAGATTTCCATACCGTTGCTCACGTTCACTATGTACGCCTGTTTAAGAGCCTTTTCCAGGCCCCTTTCCAGTGCCATGACCCGAAACCTTACCTTCGGACATGGATTTCATCACCTTTGCCCAAGGGCCGAACTTTGGACCCCTTCCCTTGGAGAAGGCCTTGATGAACTTCTTCATCATCTCGTACTGCTTCAGCAGCTCCCTGACTTCGGACTCAGTAGTTCCGGATCCCTTGGCCACCCGGCGTATGCGCGAGGCGTTTAGAGCCTTTGGATCCTCCATTTCCTCCGGGGTCATCGACTGCATGATGTACTTGAACTTCCTCAGCTTCTCCTCCCCGACGCGCATCTGCTCTTCCGGGATGGAGACGCCGACGCCGGGTATCATCTGCATGAGCTTCTTCAAGGGGCCCATCTTCCCCATCGCCTCAAGCTGATCGTAAACATCCCGCAGGGTCAACTTGCCCGCCATGATGGCCTTCAAGTCAGACGGCTTAAGCTTCTCCTCCTCGGTGACCTCCTTGATCTTTTGCAGCAGCGTCTCTATGTCACCCATCCCGAGCAAACGCGCCACGAAACGCTCGGGCACAAAAGGCTCAAGATCCTCAACGTGCTCACCCACGCCTATGAACTTGATCTGGGCCCCGGTTGCCGTCACGGCAGAAAGGGCACCACCCCCCTTGGCGGTGCCATCCAGCTTAGTTACCAGTATGGAGCCTATGGGAGTCGCCTCCTTGAACGCTGTTGCCTGTTCCTTAGCCTGTTGACCGATCGTCCCATCTACAACCAGCATTATCTCGTCCGGCTCGACCGCCTTCGCTATCTCCCGCATCTCCTTCATAAGCGCTTCCTCTTTGCGATGCCTTCCAGCCGAGTCAACTATTATCAGATCAAAGCGGTCTTTCTTGAACCTCTTAACCCCTTCCTTGGCTAGCTTTATGGGGTCCTTCGACTTTGGGTCCCCGAATACCTCGACGCCTATCTGCTGCCCAAGCTGGCTCAGTTGCTCGTAAGCTCCAGGACGAAAAGTGTCCGTGCAGACTAATCCTAGTTTATAACCGCGTTTCCTGAAGTGGGCCGCGAGCTTGGCTATCGATGTAGTCTTTCCACTGCCCTGAAGGCCGACCATCAGCAATACCTTGGACTTCCCCGTCTCAATCTGTAGCGAGGCGGGCTTTCCCATGAAGGCCGAGAGTTCCTCGTAGACTATCTTGATAACGTGCTCCTTGCGACCCATGCCTGAGGGGAGCTTCTCCTCCAGCGCCCGCTTCTCGATCCTTCTGGTTAGGTCAAGTACCAACTCAACGTTGACGTCAGCCTGTAGGAGGGCCCTCTGGATCTCCCTGACCATCTCCTTGACCGCGCGCTCATCGACATGCGCGGCGCGAGTCAGCTTCTGCACGGCTCCATGAAGCGCCCTGCTGAGGTTTTCCAATACCATACGCTCACTTCGATAAAGTTTTGCCGCGATACATAAATATTTGCAAGGAGTTAGTATTTAGAGATAGAATGAAAGCACTTATACTGGCAGGTGGCTTCGCAAAAAGGCTCGGCGTTATAGGGGAACAAATGCCCAAGGCCATGCTCATGGAGAAAGGCGACACGATCTTGGGCCATTTAATCAAAAAACTAAAGGCCGAGAATATTGAACCGATAATCTCCACTAATAAAAAATTCGAGAATTTCTTCGCTGGCTATAAAAATGTCATAATAGAGGAGGCAACGACTGAGGAGGAGAAGCTCGGAGCGGTTTCGGCAATATTACATGCCATAGAACGACTGAAGATCGATGATGATTTACTTGTCGTTTGCTCCGACAATTATTTCTCATCGGACTTCAGAGACTTCGTTTCGGGCTACACGGGGGAGCCACTTGTCGGGGTGTACTATGTGGGACAAAATCCCGACATGAAGCCAGGGGAGATGGCCACCGTGAAATTCGAGGGCAGCGATCGATACCCGCCGCCTGAAAGGAGCTTCATTTTCACCGATTTTAAGGAGAAGGTAAAGCCCCCGCTGAGCGAGTACGTCAGCACCGGGATCTACATCTTCCCGAAACGGATCTTCCCCCTCGTCGAAGAATTCTGCGGGAAAAGCAAGCAGGACGCGCCTGGGTTCTTCATCCAATATCTGATGGAAAGAGGAGAGAAGGTGAAGGGATATCTCTTCACCGGAGATTGGTACGATATCTCCCATAAAAGTTACCTGCAGGCATTCGCGGACGCCAAACTTGCAAAGAGCGACGACCGCTACATAGTCTGTGACAAGTTACTCGGCGAAAACCTAGTATTATCCATCACCATCCTTCATCCGGGAAAGCAAACCACGGGACACTCGCACCCGGCGGCTGAGGTCTACTTCTTTGTGGAGGGTGAGGGCGAGATAGAACTTGACGGAAAGCGACAGCACGTGGGGGAAAAGGATGTGTTGCCAATAAAGCCAAACGAATTTCACATGGTTTACAATACCTCAAGCAACGACTTAATTTTTATATGTGCTTTCGAAAAATACGGCGAACGTGGATAGCGACCTCATAGTGATGCGGACCAATGATTTTTTGTGCGAACATGGTTTTTCGCCTGTCAAGACGAAGTCAAAAGCTCTTAAATCGTCAGATGTTTAAATCTAGGCTGATGTTAGAGAAGTACATTCGTGACCCAATACATGGTTATATTGGGATAACAGATGTCGAACGTAAGATCATTGATGCCAAGCCAGTGCAGAGGCTGCGCGGCATCAAGCAGCTCTCCATAGCCACCATAGTCTACCCGGGGGCTGAACACACTCGTTTTTCCCATGCCCTTGGTACAATGTATGTGGCCGGACAAATCGCCGACGCCTTAAAGCGAGGGGCAGAAATCTCCGACCACGAATGGCAATTGGTCAGGCTTGCAGGGCTCCTACACGACATTGGACATGGGCCATTCTCACACTCCTTTGAGGAGGTACTGGTGAAACACAGGGGGATGAACCACGAACAGATGGGCAGAGAAGTCGTTAAGAAGAGCGAGCTGGCCGATGTCCTGAATGATTGCGGCTTTAGGCCAGAGGAAGTTATAGTGCTGGCGTTTGAGAAAGAAGCCGGCGGCAAGCGTTGCCTTCATCAGATCACCGCCAGTCAAGTCGATGCAGACAAGCTAGACTTTCTAGTCCGCGATTCCTACTTCACGGGCGTAGAGTACGGGAGAATCGACATAAGCAGGCTTATCCAGGCGATGGACGTATACGGAAACGACATTGCTATTGACCTCAAGGCGCTCTACGCGCTGGAGGCATTCATAATCGCGCGGTATGAGATGTTCCTTGCTGTTTACTACCACCACGCCGTTCGTTCGGCTGAAATCCTGCTTGCCAAGGCGATGGACTATGCTCACGAACTCATAGGGTTGACTTCATTCGAAAACGTTGACGAGTTTCTGAAAATGGACGACGCATATGTCACGACAAAACTACGCGAGCTAAATCCAAAGGAAATCGACGACCTGGCGAGGCGGGAACTAGCTGAAAATGCAAAATCGATGATGGAGATGCTGGACAACAGGAGGCTCATGAAAGTCGCGTACCAACGCGATGTTCATATTCGAGACCCTTATGTAGCCAAGCTGCTCAGCGACGAAACGGTCAGGCATCAAAAGGAGCTGGAGATAGCCAAGCTAGCGGGGATTGATAGCGAGGCTGTAGTGGTCGATGTCCCGACATTGGATTCTATACCCTACTACCCAAGGGAAATAGACCCCATGGAGATTCCAGTTTTCAGGGTGAAAAGCAGCGGGAAAAAGGAACTCGTGCAGCTATCACAGTACTCGCGCTTGATCAACGTCCTCAAGGGCTATGTCGATATCATCAGAGTTTACACGTTTCTGGAACATAGGGCAAAGGTTGAGAAGGCTGCTGAGGAAGTCTTCAAGACCCTGCCGTTCGCCGCCCAGATAAGTATGTAATGCTATAATCTTCGAGCCCTGAAAAACGCCCTCATGCCCTACCGTAAATTTCCGTCATTTTTAATAACCTGGGGTAAAGCAGGGGCGTTAACCGCTCTGGGGAAAATCTCCACTTCCAATTTCCCTTCAAAATTCCCGGTAGATTCATCCTGGCTCCCTCCCCCAAGCCGAGGATATCCTGCATTGGAAGTATTACCATATCAGCGACCGACATCATGGCAAGCCGGATGAATTCCCAGTGCAAATTTTGCGGCCGCACCCTGTGTCCTAGATAACGGTAAACTCTCTCCTTGTCACCCGATGTTGCCTCCCTCTCGAACCATCCCCTCACGGTATTATTGTCGTGGGTCCCAGTGTATACCACGCAATTTTTTATGTGGTTGTGCAGAGCGTGGGAATTCCTAGGGAGATCCCGACCGAAAGCAAAAAGAAGCACTCGCATGCCCGGGAACTCAAAACGATTCATTACCTCCCTCACATCCTGTGTGATTATACCAAGATCCTCGGCAATTATGGGTGGATGTGAAAAGTGTCTACATAACGTGGAGAAAAAATCTTCTGCTGGCGCCTTTACCCACCTTCCCTTTACCGCCGTTTTTTCACCCGCCCTCACTTCCCAGTATGCAACAAAGCCTCGAAAGTGGTCGATTCGCACCAAATCAAAGAGCTTCAAATTTTGTCTGACCCGTTGAATCCACCACATGTATCCATTCTTTTTCAAAACATCCCAGCGATATACGGGACTACCCCAAAGCTGCCCCGTCCGACTGAAGTAATCTGGTGGAACGCCGGAAATGAAAGATGGTCGTTTATCTTCGTCCAGCTTGAACATTTCGGGATTAGTCCATACGTCTGCGCTTTTATAGTCTACGTAAATTGGGATATCTCCAATTATCTGGATGCCCTTTTGATTGCAATAATCTTTTAGCGAGAACCACTGTTCAAAAAAGATGTATTGAAGGAATTTTTCCCTGTCAATTCTATTCTCAAGCTGTGCTTTTAATTTTTTAAGGACCTCGGCCCTTCTATCGCGTGCTTCCGATGGCCATTCGCTCCAGACTTTTCCAAAGTGAGCCCCAAGGGCGACAAAAAGGGCGAAATCTTCTAGCCAAGTTGAGTTTTCTCGACAAAATTTTTTAAAACTTTTATTTTCCTTTTTCTTAAACCGCTCGTGAGCCTTGCTTAAAATTTTTTCTTTATAATAAATTACCTTGGGATAATCTACTTCATTTTTAAGAGAAGTTATAGGTTTAATCTCTTCCTTAGTAAGTAACCCCTCACAAAACAAGAGTTCAGGACTGATCAAGAGCGTGTTTCCCGCAAAGGCGGACAACCCATGATAAGGGGAGTTGCCCCTAGTGGGATCGGTAGGGTTTAGTGAGAGAACTTGCCAGTAACTCTGTTTGGTCTTTGACAGAAAATCTGCGAATTTGTAAGCCCATGGTCCCATGTCACCTATACCATAGCTTGAGGGAAGGGACGTGATATGTAGAAGGATGCCGCTTCCTCTTTTCATCTTTTTCCCTCGCTTATGAGTAAAGAAACCGGAGAATGTTTAAGGATTTCACCTATGGGCAGAGCCTTCTTGGCTTTAATAAACTGCCCAGTAATTGCATCCCTCCAAGAAGTAGGAGCGCCCTCTGGAACAAAAATATATGTGTTACGCCAAACACGCCGACCGATTGGATACTCGCCCTCTTTCACCAGAGCAGACAGAAACCTAGGAGCTATCGTTATGGCCCAGCCTTGCTTGTGATTTCTTGCAAAAGCAATAACATGATTCTTGAATTTCCCGCCTATTTTTACGGGAATATAAGATCCTTTTTGAAAGGTCTCCAAATTTTCTTTTCTCGCGTTGAGTGTCTTATATATAAGAAAGAGCTTAATTCTGCCATCACCCCCCGTAGAAAGTAAATCGTCGACCAAACTCAAAACATCCGCTCCCGCTTTGCGTTTTGAATCAAGCAGAAATGACCTTCTTCTCTCAAAATCAACGGGGCGACGGTTATCAGGATCCACGAGACTGAGGTCCCACAGTTCCGTTCCCTGGTAGAAGTCTGGTACTCCAGGAGAGGTTATCTTGATAAGCGTTTGGGAAAGTGAATTTAACATTCCGTAGTGTGCTATTTTCTTCTGAAATGACAAAAACTCCGTTAGGAACTGATTTTTTTCCGAGGGGCCTAAAATCCCTTCGACAAATGAAATTAGGGCATTCTCATATCCAGCATTTGGTTCCAGCCATGCCGTGTGAACTTTTGCCTCCCTAGCGGACTTTATCAAGTAATTTTTTATCCTATCTAAGAAAGCGGGATACTCTTTTTCATTGAATGGAAAGGCGCCTACCAGAGTCTGGTATAGGAAGTACTCATCGTTCTTATCAGGAACTTCGATGCCGTTCACGTTCTTCTTTTTTCTTTTGTTGATATTGTTCCATCTTTTTAGATTTTTTCCCCATTCCAAGGGCATTTCAGAGAGAACGTTTATCCTAGCCCTTACATCCTCGCCCCTCTTTGTATCGTGGGTTGAAGTTGCATTCAGCGAGTGGGGCCAAATTTTAGCCCTCCTCTTGTTGAAATTGTAAAACTCCTCCAATGCGATTCCGAATCTATCTGGGCTCCCGCCTACCTCGTTGAGCGACAGCAACCTGTTGTAAATGTATAGGAAGGTATCCTCAAATCCCTTAGCCATCAGCGGACCTGTAAATTGCTGAAATCTCATTACAAAGTGGACACATTTATCCTTCTCTTCCTCATTAAGGTCATGAAAGTTGAGGAGTAGAAATTTCTTAACAAAATTAATTTCACGCAATAAACTTGGATTTTTACGCATAGCCTTCTCAAGGGCTCGATTTATATAACTACGATCAGCCTTACTGAAAATTTTTCGATCTACGTATGTGCGATAGATTGGAAAAAGCGACATCACCTCAACAATGGCTCTTTTTAGGTATCGGAATGTTATACCGTCTCCTTCGCCAATCTCCCCCGAGATCCTTAGGAGCAGGCGAACGAGATTGTCGACATCACCAGCCATATGTTTTTTTATCATCAATTTCTTCTTATCATACAGAATATCCTCGTATGACTTTTTCAGACCTGTGAACCCTGAGCAGATGTTGTCAAATTTTTCCTTGTTTTTGCTGCAGCAGAAAATTCCATTTAAAAAGTTCAGGAAATCGTATCCGGTTGTTCCCTGCACTGGCCAAGGCGGGAAATCTTCCTCGATGTTTAGGATTTTTTCGACGATAGTATATGTTCTCTTGACCTTTCTTCTCATTCTCCCTAGATAGCCTGCAGGGTCGTAAAGCCCATCTACGTGGTCTATTCTCAGCCCATCAACCTTTCCGTCCTCAATCAATTTGAAGATCAGAGAGTGGACATGATCGAATACGTCTTGGTCCTCCATTCTAAGACATATCAGTTCATTTATGTTGAAAAATCTTCGATAATCAACTCCCCGGGTGGCCAATTTCCAGAATGATAGTCTGAACAACTGTTCCGAAAGTAGTTTATCAAGAAGACCAAAGCTTTTGGGATTTCCTTTTTCACCATTTATAATTTTTATATTCTTGTCTATGAGTTTTCTCACCTTCCTATTTTTCATGTAGAGCTCACGCAAAGTTCTTTTAATAAATTTTATTCTAGTATCCCTCTCTTTGACCTTAGATGGTAAATTCTTAAGCGCCTTGATCACGTTGAGAAACTTTGAGAAATCCGGATTATTTTTCCCAAGCTTCATTTTAAGTTCATTCAAGTCCCGAACTAGTACCTTTGTATAGGTTTCCATAAGCAGGGGGAACTTGTTATCGTAATAATTGACGGCCAAACCCGACCCGTCATAACTTAATTGAATTTCTCCGTCCTTTAGGGATTCCTTATACGGCCTTCCAAGAAAAGGAGCAAGAAGCTTTCCTCTGATTTTTTTGTAAGGATGTTCCCATTCAATGTCGAAGAAATTGGAAAACCTCGAGGCAGGACCATTTTCCAAAACATCCATTAGCATCTGATTCTCATAGTTATAGGCCATATGGTTTGGGATGAAGTCCTGAAGCCACCCCATACCGCGATTTTTTAATTCCCCCACTAACCCCTCAAAGTCCTCCTTTGATCCAAGTTCGGGGTTTAACTTATTCGGGTCAACCACATCGTAACCGTGAAGACTTCCCTTTCTTGCCCTGAAAATTGGAGAAGCGTAAATATCAGAGATCCCAAGTTCAGCCAAATATGGTATAATTTTTTTTACTTCGCGAAAGCCAAGGTAAAGATTAAATTGAATTCTATAGGTGGCAATTGGTACACGCATCATGTAACCTTCGCCTGCAGGTAATGTCCCAAAGCATCGAAATGGTCAATCCATTTTTTTGCATTCTCATCTCCTCTCTCCGCCTTCTCTCGCTTTCCAACGTAAAGCTGTTTGCCGATGTAGAAGTAAATGTTCTGAGACTTCCATAAATTCAGGTCAAGTGATAGCGGGCTCAAAAGTTTGAGAATCGTCTCTATACTTTCCAAGATGTGCACATCTTCTGGATTTTGAGAGAGTTTTTCCATTAACCCGTTGACCCTTTGACCTGCAACGAAGGCCAGCGTGACCTTATCAGGTTCGAACGACCATATTCTAACTTCCTCAACCAACTTTTGTAGCTTATCGGGAACAAGTTCTTCGTTCTCCAACGATTTGCGGAGATCTACGTTCAGTATATATTCCACAGGGACGGCTAGGGCCTTGGGCAGGGGGATTCGTGTTTCTTTCATTACCTGCATAACTGGGTAATAGTGCTCGTACACCTGCCGGAAAAGAGCCTCTATGTCCTTTAATGTTCCCTCGATAATTTTATCCAAAACCTTTCTCTGCTCATCCCTGAAGAGGTGCCATAGAGAATAATTGTGCGCGCCAAAGTGCTTGTCCATCAAATGGATAATCTCAGTAATGTCCGCTTTATGAAAGGCGTTTTTCATTTCTTGGTGCATGTTAGAGAAGAAATCGTTCCCCATGTATGCACGCACTCCACCCAACAGGTTATGCCGTCCAAAATGTAGGGCCGCAAAACATACGCTGCTATCCTCCCAAGTAATATCGGAATGCAGGCGTACCCTTCCAACTGCAAGTTTTTGTGATCCGGCCTCCATCCTGTCATATACCTCACGATTTGCGGTGTAACAGTAGATCTGGGAAGCTTCTGTATAATCCTCAAACATGGAGGACACTGCATAGTGAGCCCCAACCCCGAGCAAATCGACAGTTGCGGGCTTTGCGAAAATCTCGTAGACCTTTGCGCCATTTTCAAATCCTAGGATATTGCTGGGTGCTCGCTCGAGAATCTTGATAAAGTTAGGTTCCGAATCTGAGCCGACTATATCCTTATCGAGTTGCATGGCCCGTGCGGCGTATTGTATTACCTGAACAGTTTCGATGCCTGAGATGTCATTAAAGAACCAGCCACAGCTGGTATACATCAGCATGGCGTGGCGCTGCATTTCGAGAAGCTTGAGAACTCTTGTCTTTTCCTCTATTGAAAGTTCTCGTACGGTGTGTTCCGAGAGAAAATGCTCCACGTTTTCGGCTGACCTGTCAAGGACGACCCTGATGTAGTCATCCCTTGCCTGCCAAGGATCTTTTACATAGACGGCAATTTCCTTTTCATAAACGGGTAAAATGGTGTCCCTAAGCCAATCCATGGCCTCTCGAAGTGGCGCTCGCCACTTTTGATTCCACTCTGGATGCATTCCAGTTTTACATCCGCAGTCACTTTTCCACCTTTCAACGCCATGGGAGCAGCTCCAGGACGAATTCTCGACTATCTCCACCTCGTGGGTGGGTGGGTTCTTCTCTAGGTACTCCCCATACACTGTAATCTTTGCGAGGTTATTCGATTCTATATGGTGGAAACAGTAGGCCAAAGCCATGTCACCAAAACGAAAGTGATGCCCGTATGTTTCCCCGTCCGTAGCGACATGAGCTATCTGGTTCTGTTTCTGATCTTTAGAAAAAATGCCAAGCAACCTATTTGCAAAAGCTTCTCCACTTTTTAGAAGACTACCGAAGGAAATATCATGCGATACCGGACCATTATAGAAAAATATGTTGATGGTTCTCCCGGACGGCAGTTTGCATAGGTAAGGCATCTCAATATCGACCCTTCCATCGCCCACATCACTCCACTTTTCTGACCCTATCTTTTTC